>NZ_JBFAKW010000164.1:0-19594 GCF_040655955.1 Streptomyces sp. NPDC050263
GGCTTACGCCCGGTGCGGCTTGAGGGCGTGCCGGGCGCCGCGACGCCGCGGAGATCCATCAGAAGCCCCCTAGCCCTCCAGAACCCCAGCAAGCCACGAGGTGGTGGACAACTGGAGAAACGCCTCGCGACGGCTCGGGGCGCCGGCCGTGAACTGCCCGGGCATTGAACCCAGAGGCGTCCAAACGAACATGACACCCAGGAGGGGGAGCCGACAGCGTCGGCTCCCCCTCCTGCCACACCGCCGACTGCTAGTCGGCGTCGTCGAGCAGGTCCTTAGACCGGTGGAACACTTCCTTGCTACCCGACGGCTCCGCCGCCGCAGATGCGGTCCCCTGAACCTGATCAGGGGGCTTCTTCCAGAAAGCCATTTCCGATCTTCCTCTTCACCTGAAATCGGCAGGCGGAGAGGAGACCTCTGCTACTGAAGGCGCTCCCACGCACAGAGGGTCCACTCCACCCGAGAAAACGGGAGATCGGAACGCCCTATTCGCTGAGCACGGGACGAGACGGCAGCACGCCGTGACGTCCCATCAGCCAGGGGACACGCGAGGAAACATCAAGGGCAAGAAAGACGATGATCGCGATCAGAACACGGACCGGAAGCACTCTTACGTGACGGGCCCCGACGATGGGACCCAGCGCGGCGCGGAGGAGCTCGAAAAGCTCCTCCCTGCCGTCATTACGCCCGCTTGAGTCCATGAAACCAGTGTCGCATGACTCCCAGACCGTCACACGCAGTCCGTGGATCCTGGAGGTACGAATCCAGTCCAACGAGTCATAGTGCACCAGGTGTTGCAGGGAAGGCCGACGAGGGCACGGGTGCCGTCGCGAGGGAACTGGTGACGGTGAGTTCGCCGTCGAGTTCGGCCAGCCGTCGGCGCATGCCGTCCGGGCCTGGTCGGTCGGTCGGTCTGCGCACACGGCCAGGCGGGGTCGACCGGTCCACTCGTCGCGCGGCCTCGATTTCGGCGGCCGGCACGGCCATGTCGCACACGTGCGCGTCGTACTTGGCCGCGTACGCGTCGTCGATCCCCAGAAGAACCTTCATGGCCCCGCACAACCGGACGGTGCTGCGGAGCACCGGAAAGGCCTGCCCCGGCCAGGGCCTGTCCGACCGGTCATGCCGGACAGGCCCTGGTCCCGAGGAGGGCTCAGCGCTTGAGCGTGAAGGTGAAGTCGCCGGAGAGCTTGCCGCTCAGCCGGACTGCCGAAACCAGGTTCCCCTCCTTGATCAGTCGCTCGACCTCGGCGCGCGAGACACCGCAGCCTTCAGCGATCAGTCGCACCGGCCGGACAGGGATCCGTGCCGCGAAGCGGACCGAGACGTCGATCACCTCCCGGTCCAGGAGATCCGATCCGCCGGTGTCGAGGCGCCATGCGTTGTCCCAGTCGAGGGCGATGCGATTACGGTGCTGCACGGACGGATCCTGGAGCAGTTCTGCTGTCAGGCCGAGGTCGTTGTCGTGCAGCCGGTCCAGCAGCTCAGGTCGTACGGAGCGCACATGCATCCGCTCCAGGACCGTGAGCTTTGCCGTTTCCCCGCAAGCGGTACAGAGCACGAGGAGCCAGGCGTCGAGGAGTTTGTGGTGGGCGTTGACGCGAAATTTTCCGTTCGCCCGGAAGCGTTCGGACGCGCATGTGTGGCAACGGCGGAGAACGAGGGGCAGGCAGGTGGGCATGACCACCCAGGTTTCGAGCACAGAAGTACACCGATTTCAGTGAGAAGTCCGCAGCAAAAAGCAGCGCGGCGCACATGCGCGACGCGCGACGAATCAGCACTCGGGAGGTCTCACACGGTGTACAACGGCACGTCCTTGCCCAGACGACTTGGTCGGCAGCACAGTAGTGGCGCACAGCGGCGCTGTTCTACTGGTTTCCATCGCTCACCGCGAGGTCGTGTCCGGCGGAGCACGGACGAAGCCAGAGCCGGATGGCGGTGACGGAGACGAGACGGAGACCGACAGCGGGCGGCGTCCACCTCGGGGTGCTGTCGCCACGTTCCACGCGGTGTCAGGGCCGGCGAGGGAAACTCGAACGGCGCTGATGTCGCGGACCGCACGGCCGGATCCCGGCTCTCGCAGACGAGAGCCGGACCTCGCCGGCGATCAGATCGGAGCCTTGTCGGTCAGCGAGGGCACGGCGCGAGGGCGGAGGACCATGAGCGAGTCCTCCAGGGCCGCCACCATGGCGAAGGGGAACCGGTCGAGCTCAAGGCAGAGTGCGACGTCGTCAGGATGGACTCCTTGACGCACACCCTGCGCCAGTTCGGCGGCGGCGCGCGACTCGCCGGCGCGGCGGAGGAACTCGGCTGCGTCCGTTGCGGCCTCGGTGGCCCTCCGGGCGATGTATTGGGCGCACGCCAGATCTTCGTCGGCGTGCCCGTCCTCGCCGGTGACCACGAACGTGACTCGGTCGCACGCGCGTGCCCGCAACAGCCGGGCCGTTGCCTCCGCCACCACGAAGCCGGCGCACAGCACCAGCGACGCCTCCTTCACCGCCAGGGCGCCGACCGTCCCTGCCGTGGTCTTCTGCACAACGGTCCGTCCGCCGAGGTCGATGGAGCGCAGCAGACCCGGCGAGTTGACGGTGTCGAACCCGGGCGCGGGCGGACCGTCCTTGAGCGCCGCCCAGTCCGGGTGGCGAGCCTTGAGCGCCAGGGCTTCGTCCAGCGACTCGGCAAGAACGATCTTCTCCGCGCCCTGGGCAAAGGCCCAGGCGGCCACCGTGAAAGCACGCATGACGTCGACCACGACCGCCACGGACGGGGCTTCGACCAGTTCGGCGATGCCGAGGAAACGAGCGTCCATCCGCTCATGATCGCGCATGCGTCACCACGGCGCCACGGCGCCACATCATCGTGTGTCGTGGTCATTCACGTCTTGGGTCAATTGCCTCTCGCACCGGGGAAGTCTGATGGTGAAGGTGGCGCCGCGTCCGGGCGCGCCGGCAGCCGACAGCACTCCGCCGTGCGCCTCCGTGAGTCTTCGGGCGATGGACAGGCCCAGACCGCTGCCCCCGGTCTTGCGGTTGCGGGACTTCTCCGCTCGCCAGAACCGGTCGAAGACCAAGGGCAGATCCTCTTCCGCGATGCCGGAGCCCGTGTCGGTCACCTCGACGACCACCGTGGCGTCTTCCTCGCGGGCCTGAAGGGTGACCCGGCCGCCGGGCGGTGTGTGGCGGACGGCGTTGGACACGAGGTTGCCGACGACCTGGCGCAGCCGCAGCGGATCGGCCCACAGGTCCAGTTCGCCCGGGTCGTGGACCACCAGCGTGACCCCCGCGCTCTCCGCCGCGGCCCGGTGCGCGGATGCCACATGCCTGAGGACGGCGTCGGCCAGGACGGGTTCCGAGTACAGCCGCAGCGTGCCCGCATCGGCGGCGGCGAGATCCTGGAGGTCGTCGATGACGTGCTGAAGCAGCAGGACCTCTTCAAGGAGAGAGGCCGTCAGGTGCTGGTCCGCCTCGATGACGCCGTCCTGGGTCGCCTCCAGGGCGCTGCGGATGGTGCTCAGCGGAGTACGCAGCTCGTGGGCGATGTCGCTGACCATGACCTTGCGTTGTCGCTCGGTGCGCGCGCGGTGCTCGGAGAGCTCGTTGAACGCCTTCGTGAGCCGACCGATCTCGTCGTGCCGGGCGACCGGCACCGGGGGCTGAGGCTCGTCGTGGTCCTGCGCTGCCCTGGTCAGGGCTCGCAGCGGGCGGACCAGGTGGATGCCGGTCACGACGGTGACGAACGCGGCCAGCAGCAGGACCACCGCGGTGACGACGAGTATCCGAAGGGTGTTGGCCGGTGAGAGGTCGAAGGGCGCGGCCTCGGAACCGGAGTCGTCGCTGACGTACAGCAGCGCCGAGGGGGCGACGTACGGCGCGAGTTGCTCGCGGCGGCCGACGTCGACGCAGTTCCGCGCGGCGTGCGTGAGGGTGCCCTGCGCGGCGGTGGCGGGTGTGAAGTCCAGCCCGAGGTGCACTGCGGGCAGCTTCTGGCGGCGCAGGCAGGCGTTGACCACGTCATTGAGCGCGGTGAGTGCGTCACCCTCGCCGGCGGTGGGGGTGTCCAGTACGGGCAGACCGCAGTCCTCGGCGCGCTTGGCGCGATACTTCTGCTGTTCCGCGCCCTCGATCTGCTCCTTGAGCAAGACGTCGTGCAGCAGCGAGATGAGCGGACGGCCTGACGGGGTCACCGCACGCTCGAAGGGCACATCCGCACCGGTCAGGCAGGTCGCGACGGCGTCGGCGGCACGGTCGAGACGCTGCCGGTCGGAGGTGCCGAGCGCGTAGGGGCCCAGCGCGGCAGGGTCGATGCCTCCGCCTTCGGCCCGCTGGGACAGGAGCGGGTCGGTGTGCAGCGGGTCGAGGGCGGCGAATGCCCTGCCGGGCGTGAGGGTGGAGCGGACCGACCCGCTCACCACCGGTTCCCGGGTGTCCTGGGGAGTCACGGTGATGTGCCGGCCGGTGCGGCGGGCGAGGTCACGCACCACCGGCTCGGCGTCCCGCCAGTCGGAATGCGAGGCGGCGTACGCCATCAGGGTGCGGTAGATCATGGTGTCGTCGGCCAGCACCTGCCCCTGCTGGTCCCGGGCGGCGTTGGTGGTGGTCCGTACGGCCAGCCAGGCGGTGGCCGCGATCGCGCAGACCACGACGAGCAGGGACGAGGCGAGCATCCGAAACAGCAGACTGCGATGGACCGGGAGTCCGCGCCCGGCCGCGCCGACCGGGTTCACCAGCTGTCCGGCGGTGCGTATGTGCCCGCCGGAGTACGGTCGTTGAGCTTGTAGCCCACCTTGTAGACCGTCAGGAGGTGGACCGGGGAGCTCGGGTCGGTCTCGATCTTCTTGCGCAGGTTGAGGACGTGCACGTCGACGGTTCGCTCGGTGATGTACGCGTTGGTGCCCCGGCTGACGGCGAGCAGTTGACGGCGGGTGAAGACCCGCCCCGGCTCGGCGGCCATGGCGGCGAGAAGGTCGAACTCTCCCGCCGTGCACACCACCTGCCGACCGTCGACCATGACCGTGTGCCGCCGGGGGTCGACCACGACGGCCCCTGCCGTGAGCACACCGGTGGTGTCGCCCGCCGTCGCCCGGGACTGCAGTTCCGCCTCGGCCAACCGCTCCACGCGTCTGAGCAGGTTGCGGATGCGGGCCATCAACTCGCGGGGGCTGTAGGGCTTGGTCACGTATTCGTCCGCGCCAAGGTCGAAGGCGAGCAGGAGGTCCTCCTCCGTGGTGCGCGCGGTGAGCATGAGCACCGGGAGGCCCCTGTGGGCGGGTTCGGCGCGCAGCACACGGCAGATGTCCAGGCCGTCGACGCCGGGCATCATGACGTCCAGGACCAGCACATCGGGTGGCCTGCGGCGGATCTCCTCGAGGGCGGTGCGGCCGTCGTGCACGAGCCGGGCCGTATGGCCCTCCCGGACGAGGTAGTGGCCGATGATCTCGGCTTGTTTGACGTCGTCTTCCGCCACCAGGACGTTCGCGCACATGGCCAGGACTGTAATCCTGCGGACAGGACGCTCATACGGTCCTGACCAGACCTTCATATCCGACCGACAGGCTGTCACCCATGTCACGCCACGAGGAGAGAGTCCAGTCGTCCGCTCGCCGAACGGCGGTCATCGCGGCGGGAGTTGTCGTCGTGGGGGCCGCGAGCGGCGTCGTCCTCCTCCCGCACTGGACCCAGGCCGCCCGGTCTCCCTCGAACGCGGCCACTCCGTCGGTGAGTTCGGTGGCGGTGCTGCGGACCGACCTCTCGGACTCGGTGTCCATGGACGGGACACTCGACTACGGCGCCCCGCGTGCCGTCAGCAGCACCTCGACCGGGACGGTGACCTGGCTGCCGGCAGTCGGAGCGACCGTCACCCGCGGCCACCCGCTCTACCGGGTCGACAACCGGCCCGCCATGGTGTTCTACGGGTCCACCCCTCTGTACCGGCGTCTGGACACGGTGGACATGGTCGGCCCGGACGTGCGGGTGGTGGCCGACAATCTCCGAGCGCTGGGGTACGACATCGGCGCCCAACCCCCGGTGGACACACTGGTCACCCCGTCGCCGACCGGCGCCCAGCCGCCGACCGTTGCCGCTCGGCGGTCGGAGGGCGCCGGGGCCGATGCCGACGGCGCCTCCCCCGTCACGTCCAGCAGCCCGACGCCTGGCGCGTCGTCCGCCCCGCAGCGGGTCCAGCCGGGCGACTCGGTGCTGACCCCCGCGTTGATGGCGGCGATCGGCCGCTGGCAGCGGCATACGCGAATACCGGAGACCTCGGTGCTGGAGACCGGCGACGTGGTCGTGACCGCGGGAGCGGTACGGGTCGCCCAGCTCAAGGCGAACAGCGGTGACGCCGCTCCCGGCGAGCTGATGTCCGTCACCGGCACCGGCAAGCGCGTCACCGTACAGGCCGACGAGGGCGACTCGTCCATCAGGAAGGGCAACGCTGTCCAAGTCACCCTGCCCGACGGTTCGACGGTGCCCGGCCGGGTCAGCATGGTCGGCACCGTGATCGGCTCCGGCTCGGAGGCCGGCGGGAACACGGGCTCGCCCCCCACCCGCACCATCACCGTGGTGCTGGACGAAGACAGGGCGGGCACGGCCGTCCGCGGGATCGACTCGGCCCCCGTACAGGTGCAGTTCACCGGCCGGACCAGCAAGAACGTCCTGGTCGTCCCGGTCGGTGCGTTGCTCGCGCTGAGCGAGGGCGGCTACGCGGTGCAACTCCAGAACGGGAAGCTCATCAAGGTCACCACAAAGCTGTTCGCCAAGGGCCTGGTCGAAATCAGTGGACCGGTCGACGCCGGGACAAGGGTGGTGACCTCGTCATGACACCCCCGTCCCCGGCTGTGACCCCCTCGTCCCCGGTACTGGCGGTACGCCGGGTCAGCCGTCGCTACGGCGACGTGCCGGCGCTCGACGACGTGTCCCTGACCATCCACGAAGGCGAGTTCGTGGCGATCGTCGGCCCGTCGGGCTCGGGGAAGTCCACGTTGCTCAACATCATGGGCACTCTCGACCGCGCCACCGACGGCACCGTCGAGCTGGCCGGACACGACGTGGCCGCCCTCACCGACCGCCAGGTCTCCACCCTGCGCAGCCGCCACCTCGGCTTCGTCTTCCAGCAGTTCCACCTCACCGACGGACTCAGCGCGACCGAGAACGTCACCACGGGCCTGCTCTACGGCGGTGTGCCGCGCCGACGGCGTCGGCCGATGGCCCGCGAGGCGCTCGCCCAGGTCGGGCTGGCCCACCGAGAACACCACCTGCCGCACCAGTTGTCCGGCGGCGAGCGGCAACGGGTCGCCGTCGCCCGCGCGTTGGTCAACCGGCCCGCGCTCGTCCTCGCCGACGAGCCCACCGGCGCCCTCGACACCGCCAACGGACAAGCGGTGCTGAAGCTGCTGACGGATCTCCACAGCCAAGGCACCACCATCGCGGTGATCACCCACGACCGGAACATCGCCGGCCTGCTGCCCCGACGGCTGGAGATCCTCGACGGACGCCTCGTGGCCGACACGGCCCTCGAACCCCTGGACGCCCAGCCGTGAGCCCACGAACCCGAACCGCCCCCGCCTCCGCCGTACGTGCCGAGTCCACTCCTGCCCCCGCGTCGGGTGCCGGAGAGGACCTGCGGATCCGGCCGGTCCGCATTTCGCCGCGGGACGTCCTGGCCCTGGGCATGCTGGGCATCCGTACCCGCAGAGCACGGGCCGCCCTGTCCGCTCTGGGCATCTCGATCGGCATCGCGACGATGATCGTCGTGACCGCCATCCCCGCATCCAGCGAGAAGGCGCTGATGGAACGGCTGTCCGCGCTCGGTACGAACATGCTCACGGCGCGGGCCCAGCCCGACCTCAAGCCGCCGGTGTCCCTGTCCGAGGCGTCGGTGGAGACGGTCGCCCGTATCGGCCCGGTCACCGCCGTCAGCGCGGTCGCCAACACCCATGCCGTCGTCAACCGCTCGGACAAGGTGGACCCGAGCAGCTACGCGGGGCTGACCGTTCTCGCAGCCAGGAACAATCTGCCGTCCCTGATCAACGCGCGCGTGCAGTCGGGGCGCTTCCTCGACCGGACGACCGACGCGTTCCCCACCGCTGTGCTCGGCTCGGTGGCGGCCACCCGGCTCGGCCTGCCCAGCGTTCCGCCCGGCGGCCCCGCCCCGCAGATCTACATCAACGACCGGTGGTTCACCGTCATCGGCATCCTGGAGCAGACCCCGCTGTCCCCCGACATCGACCGGTCCGTACTCGTCGCCTGGCAACCCGCCCGCACCGAACTCCACTTCGACGGCCGTCCCACCGTCCTCTACGTGAAGGCCGAGGAGCCGCAGATCGAAGCGGTACGGGATGTCCTCGCCGATACGGTCAACCCCGAACTGCCCGGCGTGATCATGGTCAGCCGGCCCTCGGACGCCCTTGCCGCGAAACGCGCGGCGCAGACCACGTTCTCGGGCCTGTTCCTCGGTCTGGCGGCGGTCGCACTGGTGGTCGGCGGGGTCGGAGTGGCCAACACCATGGTCGTCTCGGTGCTCGAACGCCGCCGCGAAATCGGCCTGCGCCGGGCCCTCGGCGCCGCTCGCGGCCACATCCGGCTGCAGTTCCTCACCGAATCCATCGCCCTGTCCACCCTCGGCGGCCTGGCCGGCACCTTGCTCGGTGTCCTGGCCACCCTCGCCTACACCACTTACCAGGGCTGGCCCCCGGTCATTCCCCTGGCCTCGGTGGTCGGCGGAGCGGCCGGCACCGTCGCGGTAGGAGCGATCGCCGGACTCTATCCCTCGCTCCGCGCCGCACGCCTGTCCCCGACCGAGGCGCTGGCCTCGGTATGAAGCCGGGAACCCGGGACCCATAGAACATGCGCCCAGCACCGCACGATCCCAGCCCCCAGTCGCACCGACTCGCAGAGAAGCCAGGAGTTATGAACCCTCACATGTTCCACCCCGCCGCCCGGTACCGGTCCCGAGTCCGGTGGCTGCGAGCCCTGTTCGTGCCCGCCGCTGCACTCGTCGCCCTGGCCGCCCTCTCCGCGTGCGGCGGGAAGTCCGACTCCGGAGCAGCGGTGGCATCCGTGGACGGCACGGGGACAGGCACCGCCGTTCCGTCCGGCACAGAAGGAGCCAAGACGGCGGCCCCTGACGCGGGACGTCCTCAACTGCGCCTGGACACAAGCCAAGAGGAGGAGGCGCGCTTGTTCAACGTCTGGTCGGCCTGCATCCAGGACCACGGGGTGCCGATGCAAAGCATCGTCAAGGACGGCAAACAGGTTCCCGTGAACTCGGACCCCGCCTACCCCGCGGCCTCCAAGGCGTGTCTGCCCAAACTGCCTCTCGATCCTCCTGAGTTGGACCGCGCGAAGAACCCGGACTACATGGACGACTTCCGGGCCGAGATCGCCTGCCTGCACGAGGCCGGCGTGAAGGTGGAGCCGATGGCCGACGGCGAGGGCTATTCATGGCCCTCCGGCGGAGTCGACGTGCCCAACCTGCCGGAACTCCAGCAGCGTTGTCTCATCGAGGCGTTCGGCGACTGACACAGGTCCCAGGACGTCGAGGTCGCGAGCCCGGCCAGGTGGTGCGCGGCGCGGTCAGCCCTTGACGATCGTGCTCTCGACACCCGGAAGCCCCTTGTCCCACCAGTGTCCGTAGCGCCGGTAGACGACTGGATCGCGGTCGGCGAGCAGAGTCGACAGTCTCTCCGCCTCCTGGGTCAGGCCTCGCCACGCAGCCTTGCCGAGCTTGTGGAAGGCGGTCAGTTCCAGTCCGCCGTCGACTGCGCGCCACACCCCTGCCACCTGACCGTCGACGAGCAGGCAGGGCAGCATGTCGCCGTTGCGCCGGACGACCAGCGGTCGGTACTCCTGGGGCAGGACCCGCCCGGGGACGGCGTGGGCCAGCAGTGTGCTGTCCCACATCGGCAGCAGCCTCGGCGGTACCGGGGTGTCGTCGTCGGGCACGGGAGCGTCTGCCAGGTCGAACAGGGCTGCGCGGCCCGGACCCGTCACCCGCACCACCAGGTCTCCGAGCTCGTGCAGCGCCTTCGTGATCACGGCACGCCCCAGCAGGGTGAAGCGAGCGAAGTCCTGGGCCGACGCGGGCCCGAACGCCCGCAGGTGGGCGAGCAACAGCCGCCGCACCCCCGCTTCCGCCTCCTGCGCCGCGGATCCGGGGGCCGTCGGGGCGGCGCGGTAGGAGTTCGACGGCGAGAACGACCACGGGCCACCGGTCGGAACGTGGTGTATCGGCGCGTACGTCCGCAGGGCCCACCACACGCGGTGCGCGTGCTCCCCGAACCGCCCCGTGACCTTCTCCTCCACCTCGGCGCCGGTGCGGGGCCGCGCCAAGAACTCCCCGAGCTCCGGGAGCAGTGCGTCGGCGTCGGCGGGGGTCAGTTCCGTCGAGGCGAAGCGGCGGTCGTACAGCCGCGACGCCCGCAGGGTGCTGAGCATGGCGGCATGGAAGGGCGCGTAGTCCTCGGCGTGGACGGCGTGCAGCGTGATCCGCATAAGGGTCGCCTTCACGATCCGGCGGTCCGCGAACGCGGCGTCGAGGTCCTCGGGCGCGAAGTCCTGCACGCGGTTAAAGAGCGCCAGGTACGGCGACGCCGGCGTCTGCGCCTGCAGAGCGCAGACACGGCGGACCGCCTCCGCCACATCGAGGCGCCGGCGTTCGAGCAGCAGCTGACGATCCAAGGTGGCCAGGGCGAGCTGTCGCGCGGTAAGGATCACACCCGGATTATGCCGCCCTCAGCCGACCCGGGCACCAGCAGTCCGTCATCCCGCCCCGGAACGCCGACAGCTCGGAGAAAGCTCACGAACCTGTCTCGATTCTCAATGACTTGCCCCTTCCGTCCGGCGCCGGGTCGGCCGGTCCGGGCAGGTCGCTGGGACCGGTTCCCTGGGCCGGGCGTCCGGGGGTCGATTCGGTGCTCTCACCGAGGAAGCCGCCCGACTGGTGCTGCCACAGCTTGGCGTAGGCGCCTTTCGACGCGAGCAGTTCCTCGTGGGTGCCCTGCTCGACGACGCTTCCGTGGTCGAGGACGACGAGGCGGTCCATGCCGGCGACGGTGCTCAGACGGTGGGCGACCACGAGGGCCGTACGGCCGTCCATCAATCGCCACAGGGCGTCCTGGACAAGGAGTTCGCTCTCCGAGTCCAGCGCGCTGGTCGCCTCGTCGAGCAGCAGGATCGGGGCGTCGCGCAGGATGGCCCTGGCGAGGGCGACGCGCTGGCGCTGGCCGCCCGAGAGTTTCACCCCCCGCTCCCCCACCAGGGTGCCGAAGCCGTCGGGGAGCTGGTCGGCGAACTCGGTGACGTGCGCGGCCTCGGCCGCGGAGTGGATCTCCTCGTCGGTGGCGCCGGGCCGGGCGAAGGCGATGTTGTCCCGCAGGCTGCGGTGGAACATGGCGGGTTCCTGCGGGACGTAGGCGATCAGTGAGCGCAGGTCGGTCTGGCGCAGCCGGCTGATGTCCTGACCACCGATCAGGATGCGTCCGTCGTCGATGTCCGACATCCGCAGCAGGAGCCGGGTGAGTGTGGTCTTGCCGCCGCCGGACCTGCCGACCAGACCGATCCGTGCGCCTGCGGGCACGTCCAGGTCGAGTCCCTGGAAGATCGGCTTCGCGCCCGCGTGGGCGAAGGTGACCGTCTCGAAGCGGACGCCCGTGTCCTGCGATGCGAGCGGTTCGGGTACGGTCGGGTCGAGCACCGTGGGCGGATCCAGCAGCAGCTCCGTGAACTGCGCGGCCTCGGTCATCGAGCTTTCCAGCCGCCGGTAGATCTGGTTGAACTCGAACATGATCTGGGTCGCGTTGGAGTAGTAGGTGAAAGCGACGACGACCTCCTCCACTCCCTGGCCCGGGCCGCCGAAGGCGACGGCGACCAACAGGCCCAGCACGTTGGTCAGCACGGACATGGGGGCGATCAGGGTGTCGACGCGCAGATTGCCGTAGTCCCACGACCTGAGCGTCAGGCGCCGGGAGTCCGCGACACGGCTGCGGTGTTCGTCGGCCTCCCGCCGCTCGGCCGCGAACGCCCGGATGGTCTCCATGTTCACGAGGCTGTCGGCGACGTGGCCGGAGACCAGGGCGATCGCCGCTTCACGGTCGTTGACGAGCCGCTGTCGGCGACGGATCAGAGGTGTCGCGGCCACCACGGTCAGCGCGATCATCACGAGAAGGCCGACGACGAGCATCGGTTCGTAGCTCCACAGCACCACGGCGCCGAACACCAGAGGGACGAGACTGCCCACGATCCGGTACGTCACCGTGTCGACGAAGTCCTCGAAGCGCTTGCCGAAGCTCAGCACCCGTTTGGTCAGGGAGCCGGCGAAGTTGTCGTGGAAGAATGCCGCGTCCTTGGCGAGGAGTTCATCCATTCCGCTCACGTACAGGTGTTCCATGCCGAGGGCGTCCACGCGGTTCAGGCAGTGCTGCCCGACGCGCCACACCGCCTCGGCGAGCAGCAGCGTCACGCCGAAGCCCAGCACGTACGGCATCGCCGAGCTGAGGGTGAGACCGCCGTCGTCGGCGGCCTGTCCTGCCAGTTTGGCGATCAGGAGGGGGGCGACGTAGCGGATGCCGATGTTGCCGACGGCCGGCAGCAGCAGCGCGGGCAGGGCCAGCCGCCGTAGTCGCAGCAGTTCCCGGCCGTAGCGGCGCAGTGCCAGAACGACCGCGCTCCTGCCCGGCGTCGACCCTCGCGATTCTGTTGTCCCCATCACACTCCCAAGGTTCGGAAGTCGGAAGTTTCCCGTCAGGAGAGGTTCCCAGTCCAGGCATTTACCGCGGACCGGCGAGAACCGGACACCGCCGCGTTCAGCGGACGCAACGGACGTATCCACTGGCGAGCCCGGCGTCGTCCCGGCTTCCTCGAAGATCCGGGCCTGAAGCTCCGCGCAGGACACGAGCCTCCGCCCACATCGTGTACGAGGTGATCAACAAGAGTGTGGCGGCAGGGGAGAATGGGGTCATGACGATGTGCAAGAAGTGCGGTGCGCGCAAACGCCGTTGGCCACGTTCCTGCTCCCAGTGCCGGTCGGGGTCGGGCCGGTCGGAGGTCGCCGCGGCCGCCGCCGACGTGGCCGTGGCGTCAGGACTGTTCGGGTGGATCAGGCGAGCAGTCACGGGAGTTGTCCGGCTGGTGCTGCGCACGCTCGACTGATTCGTTCCGGCCGACGCCCCCACGCTCCGGTCTTCGAAGATCAGCGGAGTCGAACCCGTCGGTCATGCCTCGCGCCGTTGATCCCACAACGCGCCGACGACATCGAGTTCAGCGCGGAACCGGGCGGCAGTGGCAAAGCCCCGCTCGTCGAGGAACAGCAGGGTCTTGCGTCGGCGCTGCCGGCCGACCACGACGGTCACCACATAGCGGGAGGTGACCTGGAAGCCGTACGCCACGTGGACGACCTCCCGGTCGAGCAGTTCGAGTTCGTGGATGTCCGGCCATGGGTGGTGCCGGTCGGTGAGCATGCCTCGTCGGGTGACGCCGTCCATCGTCACGACCGTACCCATCCGCAGAATCCGGACGACCACGATGAGGATGACGGCCAGACCCGCAATCGTGACTGCGGCCGTCGTCGAGCCGGGTGCGTCCAAGCCCCAAGGGATCACGAAGATCGTCCCGGAGGTCACGGCCGCCGCGAGGATCGTGTACTTGATCAGGCTCGTCGGGATCCGGTACTTCCTCGGGAATGTCGGCAGCGCAGGTCCCCCTTCCTGTTCCTGAGTGGATATCAGTCCACGCTGCGGCGGGCAACGCCCATGAGCGCGGCTCCGCTTCAGAGCCCGCGACCTTCACCGCGTCGATCACCTCAGGCGCCATGGACCAGCACCAGGGTCGCTTCACCGGGCGTCTCGACCGGCTCACGAGGTCCCGAATTCGACCGGTGCGAGGAAGGCGCGGATGACGGCGGCGATCTCGTCGGCATGCGTCTCCAGGGCGAAGCGGCCGGTGCGGAGGAGCCGGACCCGCTCGACGTTCGCCCCGTAGTCGCCGAACAGGTCGAGCCGCACTTCGTCGGCGCCCGGCCCGGCCAGGCAGAAGTCGTCGAGGCCTTCCTCGCAGGCGTTGCCGTTCCGCGTGATGAGCGCCGCGATCCGCTCGGGACGCCGGACCGCCAGCGGAACCCGGTCGGCGCCCCGTAGCCGAAGACGTGGACCGCGAAGCGCTGGAGAAGGCCAACAGCGCCCGCTGGTGCTCCATGGCCGTATGCGGCAACACCGCCCGACCCGCCCCGAACGAGCCGGCGGACGGCACCTCCGACATAGCGTTCACCCTCACCTCATCGCAACGAACACGGGCCGGGCTATTGCGTTACCTTCAATCCATTGCAACGATTTTCCGGCTTTCACCTGGCATTATCGCGAACGATCGCAATAATTGCGTTGCCAGTTCCATGAATGCAACGTAGCGTTTCCGTCACAGGAAACAGCACGTCGGGGCTTCGCAGGTCGAGAGGTGCGCGTTTCGCGGGGTGAGCGGTCAAGGGGGGCGGGTCATGAAGACAGCACAGAGTCGGCAGCAGGCGGCGCCCGGTGCCTTCGCCGCCTTCGCTCGCTTCGTCGTCTGCGGCGGCGGGGTGGGGCTCGCGTCGAGCTTCGCCGTGGCGGCACTCGCCGCCCGGATTCCCTGGGCCTTCGCCAACGCCCTGATCACCGTGGTCTCCACGCTTCTCGCCACCGAGCTGCATGCGCGCTTCACCTTCGGCGCCGGCGGGCGCGCGACCTGGCGTCAGCATGCTCAGTCGGCCGGATCCGCCGTGGCCGCGTACGCGGTGACCTGCGCGGCGATGTTCGCCCTGCAACAGCTCGCGGCGGCGCCCGGTGCGGTGCTCGAGCAGGTCGTCTACCTGTCCGCCTCCGCGCTCGCCGGCGTAGCGCGGTTCGCGGTGCTGCGCCTCGTCGTCTTCGCGCGAAACCGTGCGCAGGCGGCGCCCACGGTCCGCAGCGCCCGTCCCGTACCGGCGACCATGGCCCGTGCCTCGGCCCCGGCCGACCCGGCAACGCTTTCCCGCGCCGCCTGATGCGACACGGAAGCGAGCCGTCCCGACCGGTCCCGCTGCATCGGCGCGGTACTCACCGTGCCCGCGACGGTGTTCGGTCTGGACGTCGTCGGAGCACAGGAAATCCTGGGACGTTGGCGACACGGCACCGGTCCACAGCACGGCCGTGGGCCGGTCCGGTCACCGTCTCGGTCCCGCGACGGCGTAGGCCGCGGTGCCGGCGACCGTGAGAACCAGAGCCGTCCAGGTGCCCACCGCCGTGCCGGCCGGCAGCAGCATCCAGGTCGCCACCTGCATCGGCGCACTCGTCGGGGGCGGGGCGAAGAACGAGAACGACAGCCAGGCGAACGGCAGCGTCCACGCGTACTGGCCGCCCGAGAGCGCCGCGCCCAGGGCGGCCAGTCCCATCAGGCCCGCGCTGTCCCGGACGACGAACGCGGTGGTGGCCATGTCCGCGCCCATGCTCTGCACGGTCAGCAGCACCGCACCGACGACCGCGCCGGCGAGCAGCACGTGCGCCGCTCTGCGGGGCGCCCAGCGGATCGCGGCCGTCCGGTCCAGGGCGAGGTCCTGCCCGCTGAGCCCGATCGAGGCCGCCATCGCCCCGGTGGCGAGGACGAGCACGGGCAGCCGCGGATCACCGGGCCCCTCTCCCCCGCCCCGGGCGAGTGCCCACACCGCCACCGCGGCGATCACCACCGCGGCGAGCGACACGGGTACCTGACGGGAGCGCGCGTACAGCGTCAGCCACCTCACTGCGACGCACCGCCGTCCAGCACGGTGAGCGGGTCGCCCTCGCAGGAGAGCGCCGCGGCGCGCATGGCGTTGATCCGCGAGAGCTGTTCGGCCGGTGGCAGCGCCTTGAGCTTCTTCCACACCGGGCGGGCCAGGTCCATCTGCCCACGCGAAGCCTCGGAGATGTTGTCGGGCGGCTCGAGGTCCCCGAGGACCCAGCCCGCCGCGACGCTCTGCGCGGCGTCGTCAGTGCCCGTGCCGCTCCAGCCGACGGGGAAGCACCCCGGCACCATGGCCTTGGCCACCAGGGCCCGGGTCAGGTCATCGCCCTTCGCGGCGGCGATGATGTCGTCGTCGAAGTCGAAGAGGACGGTCATGCGGGACCACTTCGGCGTGGAGCCTTCCGGCAGCACGGCGGCGTTCTCCTGGACCGAGACCGGTGCCTGGCCGCCCAGGGCGTCGTGCAGCAGGCGCAGCGCCTTCTTGCCGGGACCCGCGAGGTCGGGGAGCCGTGCCCGCTGGGTCCGCGTCACGCACACCGGGCCGTCGCACACCGGTGCCGCGGCGGCCTTGTCGACGACGTATATCCGGTCCGGGTCGGCGGGGAGGACGAGCAGGGCGATCACCGCGCCCGCCAGGACGGGCGTCAGGGCCACCAGCCGGGCGCGCGGGGTCGCGGCGACCAACAGGGCGAAGCCGGTCGCGGCCATGCCGAGCAGCCAGATCGTCTGCCCGACGTGCACGGAGACGGAGAGCGTGACGAGCGCGTCGCGCACCTCCTCCACCGCCGGTGACAGCATCGAGACCCGGTTCGGCTCCGTGACCGGGCTCCCGTCCACGGTCATCGTCTCCGTCCGGCCCAACGACATCTGCATGACGACCGTGAACACGAAGGCGCCGATGCCCAGCGCGGGCGGCGTGAGCGCGGACGGCAGGGCCCGCCCGGCGCCCATGCCCAGCACCGCCCCCGCGACGAGGAAGAGCGCCCCCACCAGCGAGATCGGCAGCCAACCGAGGTGCGTGTACTCGGTGTTGGCGACCACCTGGACCGCGCCCACGAGGACGAGGAGCGCATAGGCCGAGGCCAGTGCGATCGCCGTCGTGCCCGCCAGCGCGGCGGCGCGGTGCCGGGCGGGCCGCGGTGTGCTCGTCAGCAGCTCGGACATCTTCGAGCGGTGGTCGCGCAGGCCTTGCAGTGCCCCGAGTCCCACGGCGAGCGGCCACAGGTAGAACAGCAGGGCGCGGGTCCACAGGGCCATGGGCGTCCACTGGGCCGTCCACGCCGCGGTGCCTCTCCACCAGGCGGCGTTCACCAGGTACAGGAACGCGAGCGCTGTCGTCAGGACCACGGCGTCGGCCCAGGGGGCGACGGAGCGCTTCAACTCGATGCGCAGGACGCGGGTGTTCACCAGGCGCCCCTTTCCCGACCGGAGCGGTCGGCGCGGTCGGGGCCTTCCAGCAGAGCCGAGTAGCCGCGCTCCAGGGGGCTGTCGCCCGGGTGCTCGGGGCCGCCCGCCGCTGCCAGGTCGTCCGGGGTGCCCTGGAAGACCAGTCGTCCCTCGGCGAAGAGCACCACGTCGGTGCAGGCGGCGGCGACGTCCTCCACCAGATGGGTCGAGACGAGCACACAGGTGTCCGTGCCCAACTCCTGGAGCAGCTCGCGAAAGCGCAGCCGCTGCGCCGGGTCCAGGCCGACCGTCGGCTCGTCCAGCAGCAGGATCGTCGGATCGTTGACGATGGCCTGGGCGATGCCGACCCGGCGCACCATGCCGCCCGAGAGGGCCTTCATCCTGTCGTCGGCGCGGTCGGCCAGACCCACCCGCTCCACGGCGCGCTGCACCGCCGCGGGGATCTCCGCCTTCGGCACCTCCTTCAGCCAGGCCATGTACTCGACGAACTCGCGCACCGTGAAGCGCTTGTAGTAGCCGAACTCCTGCGGCAGATAACCGATCCGGCGGCGCAGCGCACGGTGCTCGCGCCTGCCGGCCACGGACTCGCCGAGCATCTCCAAGGTGCCTTCGGTGGGGCGCAGCACGGTGGCCAGCGTCCGGATCAGGGTGGTCTTGCCCGCCCCGTTGGGGCCGAGGAGTCCGTGTACGCCGGTCCCCAGCGACAGGTCGAGGCCGTCGACGGCCATCCGGTTCCTGCCGACCCTGACCTTCAGCCCGGTGGCCTGGATCTCCCAGGCGTAGGCCGTCGGTGCGAGGTCGGCCGCGCTCACCGCGGACGTCATGTGGTGTCCTGCCTTTCTGAGGGACGTCTTTCTGAGGGACGTCTTCTGAGGGACGTCTTTCTGATGGTCATCGATGGGCTCCCAGCACGGAGTACGCGCTTCTCCGGGCGATCACGACACCGATGCCGAGGGCGAGGATCAGCCCCCACACGGGCAGACCGCCCGTCTGCAGGGCGAAGGCCGTACGGCTGGTGACGAGGGTCGGCGCCACGACGACCGCGGCCCATACGGCGGCCAGCGCGACGGCGGCGCGGGTCACTCCGACGACTCCGCCGAGCGCCAGCGTCGCCGCCGTGAACGCCAGACAGGGCAGCAGCCACTGAGCCACCATCACCCCCGTCGCCCATCCGCCCACCAGCAGCGCGGGGACGACCACGCCGAGCACGGACGCGGTGCGCCGCAGCACCAGGTAGAGCCCGGCCCTGGGCACCGAGGCCGTCAGTTCGTACGCCGGATCCAGTCCGCGCGACCAGGACGCGGCGACGCCGAGCACGGGCAGGACCGGCGCGAACAGCAGCACCAGCGACACCTCGCCGGTACCGGTGTCGGCCAGGTCGAGCAGCAGGGCCAGCAGCGTCACGCCGACGGCCATGGCCAGCCACGGCACCATCGTGGGCGTCAGCCATCGCGCCAGCCGCGCCGACCAGCGCCGTCCGCGCGGCATCGGGGCGGTGACCGCGAGGCGGGGTTCGAGGCCGGACCACACGGTGTCGACCAGCGACGCCACGGCGGGCGCCTCGGCGCCGACCGCGGCGGACAGCCGGTCCCGGCACACCCGGCACGCCTCCAGGTGGGCCTCCACGGCCCACACCTCGTCGGCGGCGAGGCCCGAGCCGCCGCGCGCGTATCCCTCGATGATCCGCGTCGACGCATGTTCCACGCTCACGCCAGCGACCCCCGCATCGCGATCCGGGCCCGGCGGGCACGGGTCTTGACCGTGCCCTCGGGCAGCCCGAGCAGGACCGCGGTCTCCCGGACGGAAAGCCCGTCGAGCACCATGGCCTGCAATACCTGTCTCAACTCCGGTGCGAGGCACCGCAGCGCGTCCCCGACGTCGCCGCCGACGGTCGCCGCGAGCGCCTCCTCCTCGGCGGCGGGCGCCACCTCGGGCACGGCTGCGGCCGGCGGCGGCTCCGCGTGGTGCGCTCTGCGCCGGAACGCGTCGACGAGGCGGCGCGCCGCGATCGTCCACAGCCAACCGGTGGCCGTCCCGCCGACCGCGGCCCCGGCGAACGCACCCGCCGCGCGCCACACCGCCAGGTAGGTCTCCTGCATGACCTCCGCGACGATCTGCTCGTCCCCGCACCGGCGGCGCAGCCGCACCGCCATCCACGGCGCCGTACGCCGGTACAACTCCTCGAACGCGGCACGGTCGCTTTTCGCCACCAGCCGGACGAGACGTTCCTCGTCCATCTCGTGCAGCGCTGCTCTGACTGATCTCACACCGGCTAGACGCCCGAACCGGGCCGCAGGTTTTCCCTCGGACGTGATCCCCGCCACACGCGGGAGAACCTTCGGTCGTCCGAACGCGCCGGAAAGCGGTGGACAGGTCCTAGTGCCGCGGCAGGCAACGTTTGCCCGTCAAGGAGCGGCGTCCGGTGCGTGCTCTCGGTGTGCCGGCCGGAAGTCCTCGTACTGGACGTA
>NZ_JBFAKW010000165.1:0-19134 GCF_040655955.1 Streptomyces sp. NPDC050263
AGTACGTCCAGTACGAGGACTTCCGGCCGGCACACCGAGAGCACGCACCGGACGCCGCTCCTTGACGGGCAAACGTTGCCTGCCGCGGCACTAGTGCGCCGCCGACTCCCAGTCCGGGCCCACGCCGACCGACACGTCCAGCGGGGCCTTGAGGTGGACGGCTGCGGGCATCTCGCGGCGCAGCAGTTCCTCCGTCTCCGCGCGCTCGCCGGGGGCGATCTCCAGGACGACTTCGTCGTGGACCTGGAGGAGCATGCGGGACTTGAGGTCCGCCTCGCGCAGTGCCGCGTCGACCTTCAGCATGGCGATCTTGACGATGTCCGCCGCCGTGCCCTGGATCGGCGCGTTCAGGGCCATCCGCTCGGCCGCCTCGCGGCGCTGGCGGTTGTCGCTGTTGAGGTCGGGCAGATAGCGGCGGCGGCCGAACAGGGTGGCCGTGTAGCCGGTGGCCCGCGCCTCGTCGACCGCCCGGCGCAGGTAGTCCCGTACGCCGCCGAAGCGCTCGAAGTAGGCGTCCATCAGGGCGCGGGCCTCGCCCGCGTCGATGTTGAGCTGCTGGGACAGGCCGAACGCCGACAGTCCGTAGGCCAGGCCGTAGGACATCGCCTTGATCTTGCGGCGCATCTCCGCGTCCACCGCGGAAGGCTCGACGCCGAACACCTGGGAGGCGGCCGTGGTGTGCAGGTCCTCCCCGGAGGTGAACGCCTCGATGAGGCCCTCGTCCTGCGACAGGTGGGCCATCACCCGCAGCTCGATCTGGCTGTAGTCGGCCGTCATCAGCGACTCGAAGCCCTCGCCGACGACGAAGCCGCGGCGGATCGCCCGGCCCTCGTCCGTGCGGACGGGGATGTTCTGCAGGTTCGGGTCCGTCGAGGACAGCCGGCCGGTCGCGGCGACCGTCTGGTTGAACGTGGTGTGGATACGGCCGTCGGAGGCGATCGTCTTGATCAGGCCCTCGACGGTGACGCGCAGCTTCGCCTGCTCGCGGTGGCGCAGCATGATCACCGGCAGCTCGTTGTCCGTCTGCCCGGCGAGCCAGGCCAACGCGTCGGCGTCGGTGGTGTAGCCGGTCTTGGTCTTCTTCGTCTTGGGCAGGCCCAGTTCACCGAAGAGGACCTCCTGGAGCTGCTTGGGCGAGCCCAGGTTGAACTCGTGCCCGGCCGCCGCGTGCGCCTCCTTCACGGCCTGCTGGACGGCGCCCGCGAACATCTGCTCCATGGCCTCCAGGTGGGCGCGGTCGGCGGCGATGCCGTGCCGCTCCAGGCGGGCCAGGAGGGCGGAGGTGGGCAGCTCCATGTCGCGCAGCAGATCGGTCGCGCCGACCTCCTCCAGCCGGCCGCGGAACGCCTCCCCGAGGTCGACGATCGTGCGGGCCTGCACCATCAGGGCCTCGGCCTCGGCGCCGTCGTCCGCGCCGAAGGCGAGCTGGCCGTCGGCCTGGGCGGCGGGCGCCAGCTCGCGACCCAGGTACTCCAGGGACAGCGCGTCCAGGTCGAAGGAGCGCCGGCCCGGCTTGACCAGGTAGGCGGCGAGCGCGGTGTCCATGAAGACGCCGGCGACGGACCAGCCGTGCTCGGCGAAGACGCGCATGGCGCCCTTGGCGTTGTGCAGGACCTTGGGGCGGTCCTCGGCGGCGAGCCAGGCCGCCCACGCGTTCTCGTCGCTCTCGTCCAGTTCCGTCGGGTCGAACCAGGCGGCAGCGCCCTGGGCCGCGGCGAGCGCGACCTCCGCGACCGAGCCGGCGCCCAGCGCCCAGGTGTCGACGGTGGCGACGCCGAGGGTGTCGGCGCCGTGCTCCGCGAGCCAGCCGGCCAGCTCGCCGGTGCCCAGCACCGTGCCGTCCACCTCCACCCCGCCGGAGACCACCGGGATCGCCTCGGCCTCCTCGCCGCCCGGGTCGACGGCGAGCAGCCGCTCGCGCAGCGAGGGGTTCCTGATCTCCAGGGTGTCCAGGACCATCGCGACGGCCGTGCGGTCGTACGGGGGGCGCTCCAGGTCGGTGACGGCCTTGGGCAGCTCGACGTCCTTGACCATCTCGGTGAGGCGGCGGTTGAGCTTGACGGCCTCCAGGTGGTCGCGCAGGTTCTGCCCGGCCTTGCCCTTGACCTCCTCGACGCGCTCGACCAACTCCGCGAACGAACCGAACTGGTTGATCCACTTCGCGGCCGTCTTCTCACCGACCCCGGGGATGCCCGGCAGGTTGTCGGACGGGTCGCCGCGCAGCGCCGCGAAGTCGGGGTACTGGGCGGGCGTCAACCCGTACTTCTCGACGACCTTCTCCGGGGTGAACCGGGTCAGCTCGGAGACGCCCTTCGTCGGATACAGCACCGTGGTGTGCTCGGACACCAGCTGGAAGGAATCCCGGTCGCCGGTGACGATCAGCACCTCGAAGCCCTCGGCCTCGGCCTGGGTGGCGAGCGTGGCGATGACGTCGTCGGCCTCGAAGCCGTCCACCGCGAACCGTGAGACGTGCATCGCGTCGAGCAGCTCGCCGATCAGCTCGACCTGCCCCTTGAACTCGTCCGGCGTCTTGGAACGGTTCGCCTTGTACTCGGTGAACTCCTCGGAGCGCCAGGTCTTGCGGGAGACGTCGAAGGCAACCGCGAAGTGCGTGGGCGATTCGTCGCGCAACGTGTTGGCCAGCATCGACGCGAAGCCGTAGATCGCGTTCGTCGGCTGGCCCGTCGCGGTGGTGAAGTTCTCCGCGGGCAGCGCGAAGAACGCGCGGTACGCCAGCGAGTGCCCGTCCATGAGCATCAGGCGCGGGCGGCTTGCGCCGGAGGGGGTGTCGGTCTTCTTCGCTGCTGTCTCTGCCACGCCCCCGATCCTGCCACGCCCCACTGACACTCGGCCCCGGCCACCGCGACCCACCCCGTCTGCCCGCACGCTCGGGGGCGGCCCGCGCACGCAATGCGCACGCAGGTGAGCAAGCCCACAGGAGATCGCTGTCGGCGCCACGTGCGAGGATCGGACAGGTACCGCATTCACCGCGGGAGGGTACTCACCGCAGGTCGAAAAGGAGAGCGTGCGATGGCAACGAAGCCGCCGAAAGCCGATCCGGTCCAGGACGCGCCGCAGGTCGCCGAGCCGAAGCACGCGGCCGCCGGGCTGCCGGCCGTCGGGCACTCCCTGCGGATCGCCCAGCAGCAGATGGGTGTGAAGCGCACCGCGCTGACGCTGCTGCGCGTCAACCAGAAGGACGGCTTCGACTGCCCGGGCTGCGCCTGGCCCGAGCCCGACCACCGGCATGCCGCGGAGTTCTGCGAGAACGGCGCGAAGGCGGTCGCCGAGGAGGCGACCCTGCGCCGGGTCACCCCCGAGTTCTTCGCCGCGCACCCCGTCGCCGACCTCGCCGGCCGCAGCGGCTACTGGCTGGGCCAGCAGGGCCGGCTCACGCATCCCATGTACCTCCCCGAGGGCGCGGAGCGCTACGAGCCGGTCACCTGGGAGCGCGCCTTCGACATCATCGCCGAGGAGACGGCGGCGTTCGCCTCTCCCGACGAGGCCGTCTTCTACACCTCGGGCCGCACCAGCAACGAGGCCGCGTTCCTCTACCAGCTCTTCGCGCGCGAGCTCGGCACGAACAACCTGCCGGACTGCTCCAACATGTGCCACGAGTCCTCCGGCTCGGCCCTGTCGGAGACCATCGGCATCGGCAAGGGCAGCGTCCTGCTCGAGGACCTCTACAAGGCCGACCTGATCATCGTCGCCGGGCAGAACCCGGGCACCAACCATCCGCGCATGCTCTCCGCGCTGGAGAAGGCCAAGGCCGGCGGCGCGAAGATCATCAGCGTCAACCCGCTGCCCGAGGCGGGCCTGGAGAAGTTCAAGAACCCGCAGACCCCGCAGGGCATGTTCAAGGGCGCCTCCCTCACCGACCTCTTCCTGCAGATCCGCATCGGCGGCGACCAGGCCCTCTTCCGCCTCCTCAACAAGCTCGTCCTGGAGACCGAGGGCGCGCTCGACGAGGCGTTCATCGGCGAACACACCCACGGCTTCGAGGAGTTCGCCGACGCGGCCCGCGCCGCCGACTGGGCGGAAACGCTCACCGCGACCGGCCTCACGCGCGCGGAGATCGAGGAAACCCTGCGCATGGTCCTCGCCTCGCAGCGCACCATCGTCTGCTGGGCCATGGGCCTCACCCAGCACAAGCACTCCGTGCCGACCATCCGCGAGGTCGTCAACTTCCTCCTCCTGCGCGGCAACATCGGCCGCCCGGGCGCCGGCGTCTGCCCCGTGCGCGGTCACTCCAACGTGCAGGGCGACCGCACCATGGGCATCTTCGAACGGCCCGCACCGGCCTTCCTGGACGCCCTGGAGAAGGAGTTCGGCTTCGCGCCCCCGCGCGAGCACGGCTTCGACGTCGTGCGCGCCATCCGCGCACTGCGCGACGGCGAGGCGAAGCTCTTCTTCGCCATGGGCGGCAACTTCGTGGCCGCCTCCCCCGACACCGACGTCACCGAGGCCGCCATGCGCCGCGCCCGGCTGACCGTGCACGTGTCGACCAAGCTCAACCGCAGCCACGTCGTCACGGGCGCGCGCGCCCTGATCCTGCCCACCCTCGGACGCACCGAGCGCGACCTCCAGGGCGGCGGCGAGCAGTTCGTGACCGTCGAGGACTCCATGGGCATGGTCCACGCCTCCCGCGGCCGGCTCGCGCCCGCGAGCGCCCACCTGCTGTCCGAGCCCGCCATCGTCTGCCGCCTCGCGCGGCGCGTGCTCGGCGAGGACAGCAAGGTGCCGTGGGAGGAGTTCGAGAAGGACTACGCGACGATCCGGGACCGCATCGCGCGGGTCATCCCCGGCTTCGAGGACTTCAACGCGCGCGTGGTCGAGCCGGGCGGCTTCACCCTCCCGCACGGCCCCCGCGACGAACGCCGCTTCCCCACCGCCACCGGCAAGGCCAACTTCACCGCCGCCCCGGTCGAGTACCCGGAGCTGCCCGAGGGCCGCCTGCTGCTGCAGACGCTGCGCTCGCACGACCAGTACAACACCACGATCTACGGCCTCGACGACCGCTACCGCGGCATCAAGAACGGCCGCCGGGTCGTCCTGGTCAACGCCGAGGACGCGCGCGCGTTCGGGCTCGCGGACGGCTCCTACGTGGACCTGGTGAGCGAGTGGAAGGACGGCGTGGAGCGGCGGGCGCCCGGCTTCCGCGTCGTCCTCTACCCGACCACCCGGGGCTGCGCGGCCGCGTACTACCCGGAGACGAACGTGCTGGTCCCGCTGGACGCCACCGCGGACACCAGCAACACCCCGGCCAGCAAGTCCGTCGTGGTCCGTCTGGAACAATCGTCCACCGACTGAGCGTTTGCTCAGTGACGCTGGACTGGATCGACGAACGGAGCCGGGCCCCATGGGCGAGCAGCAGCACGTGAAGTTCCCGCAGGAAGTCATCGACGAGTACGCCGCGCTCGGCGTCGACATCCTCGCCCTGTTCTCCGCCGGGCACCTCGGCAACCGCATGGGCGTGCAGATCGTCGAGGCCGCCGCGGACCGCGTCGTCGGCCATATGCCCGTCGAGGGCAACACCCAGCCCTACGGACTGCTGCACGGCGGCGCCTCCGCCGTCCTCGCCGAGACCCTCGGCTCGGTCGGCGCGATGCTGCACGGCGGCAGCTCCAAGATCGCCGTCGGCGTCGACCTGAACTGCACCCACCACCGCGGAGTCCGCTCCGGCCTCGTCACCGGCGTCGCCACCCCCGTGCACCAGGGGCGCTCCACGGCGACGTACGAGATCGTGATCAGCGACGAGGAGGGACGGCGCGTGTGCACCGCGCGGCTGACCTGTCTGCTGCGGGACGTGCGCGCCGGCGACGGGGCGAACCTCCCGCCGGCGAGCTGACAGACCCGGCGCCCCGAAAGGCCACGCGCGCGTGCCCGTTGCTCCACGGCGCCCCGGCGGCCTAGCGTCGGAGCATGACCACGCGACGGGCTCCAAGGGCGGGAGCGGCGGCACGGCTGCTCGGACCGGCGCTGCTGGCCGGGGCGTTGGCGACCGCGACCGGCTGCGGCGGCGCGTCCGCCGACAGCACCACCGCCCACACTCCCGACCCGCCCCCGTCTCCGTCCGCCACCCCGTCCTCTTCCGAGGAACTGTGCACGCGCATCGTCGCCCACTGGTCGCGCGAGGTCCTGGACGGCACGTCGTACGGGGACTACCAGTCGATGGGGCTGTCCAACGGGCAGTACGAGATCCTGCGGACCGTCGTGGACGCCGCGCGGGCCGCGAAGAAGACCCAAGGAGCCGACGCCGCGGACGAGTTGATCGACCGCGAGGCACGCGAGGGCTGCATCGACTGGTACCGCTCCGGCGGCCCCGGCGAAGGCCCCTGGCAGTGAGCGGCGTCGGCCCCGTGGAGCCCGGCGAGGGCACCCGCGCGTGGGACACCCCGCATGCGCCCGAGCCGCTCGACCCGCCCGAGCAGGACTTCCCGACTCGCTTCAGCCGCACCCTCGATCGCCTCACCCGCCTCTACGGCGCCCACCGCCGGGCCGCGCTCGCCGCCCTCGCCGCCGCGCTGCTCCTCTCCGGCGGCGGCTACCTGTACGCGACCCGGCCGCACGACGCCGAACGGCACGACGCCGAACCGCCCGCCCCCGCACCGCCGTTCCCGTCCCAGACGGTGGACGTGACCTACCTCGGCGAGATCGCCGTACCGCCCGGCACCCGCCCGCGCACCTTCGCCTTCGAAGTGCTGCTCGCCGTGGACTCCGGCCCGCCGGTCACCCTGACCCGCCTGACCCAGCCGTACACCGGGCTCACCCTGACCTCGGCCCCGCCTGCGCCGTTCAGCACCGAGAAGGGCGCCGCGCGCAAGATCGTCGTCACCATGCATGTGACGGAATGCGGGAAAGTGCCGCGGAACGTCGGACTCCCTTTCCTGGACGTAACTCTACGTAATGCGCGCGCAATACAGGACCACAGTTTCATCCTGGGCCCGCGCTACGCGCACGACCTCTCCGAAGCCCTGCAGGTCGCCTGCAGCAACGATTCCGGGTAATCACCAAAACGCCTGAGACACCTGAACCGGCCTGGGTTCATCCTGCACTTTCTCAACATGCGGACAGGGCGAATCGGCCTGAATTCAGCCGTTCCACCCACCACGTACCGCTCTGCATTACCTCGTGTCATAACAAGAGCGTCACAGCATGGGTCAGACCCTCCTCCCCGTAACCTCCACCCGCTTAGAGTCACGCCCAGTCACCGCGCGGCTGGAATACCCCTTCGGCCAGACGCTCGACTCGGCCTCTTCCAGGGGGGAGGGCCGCCCATGGAAAGGACTGGAACGTGCGTCAACGTTCGCTCATCGCCATCACCGCCGCGCTGTCCGCCGGAGCTCTCACCCTGACCGCCTGTGGTTCGCGCGACAGTGACGACAAGGGCACCGACAGCGGCGGCACCACCGTCACCATCGGCATCGACGCCCCGCTCACCGGCGACCTGTCCTCGCTCGGCCTCGGCATCAAGAACTCCGTCGACCTGGCGGTCAAGAACGCCAACAAGCAGAAGTACGTCGACGGCGTCACCTTCCAGGTCGTCGCCAAGGACGACCAGGCGCAGGCCTCCGCCGGCCAGCAGAACGCCACCGCCTTCGTCGCCGACAAGAACGTCCTCGGCGTGGTCGGCCCGCTTAACTCCTCCGTCGCCGAGTCGATGCAGAAGGTGTTCGACGACGCCAAGCTCGTCGAGGTCTCCCCCGCCAACACCGGCCCCTCCCTCACCCAAGGCGCCGACTGGCAGACCAAGAAGGTGCGCAGCTACAAGTCGTACTTCCGCACCGCGACCACGGACGCCATCCAGGGCCCGTTCGCCGCGCAGTACGTCTACAACGACGCGAAGAAGACGAAGGTCTTCGTCATCGACGACAAGAAGACCTACGGCGCCGGCCTCGCCGCCACCTTCACCGACGAGTTCAAGAAGCTCGGCGGCACCGTCGTCGGCACCCAGCACATCAACCCCGACAGCAAGGACTACTCCGCGGTCGCCACCGAGGTCAAGAACTCCGGCGCCGACGTCGTCTACTACGGCGGCGAGTTCCCCCAGGCCGGCCCGCTCAGCAAGCAGATCAAGGCCGCAGGCGCCAAGATCCCGCTCGTCGGCGGCGACGGCATCAAGGACGACAACTTCATCAAGCTGGCCGGGACCACCTCCACCGGCGACCTCGCCACCTCCGTCGGCGCCCCCGTCGAAGACCTCGACTCCGCCAAGACGTTCGTCGCCGACTACAAGGCAGCAGGCTACAAGGAGGACTACGCAGCATACGGCGGCTACTCCTACGACTCCGCCTGGGCCATCATCGAGGCCGTCAAGAAGGTCGTCGCCGACAACGACGGCAAACTCCCCGACGACGCCCGCGCCAAGGTCACCGCCGCCATGCAGAACGTCTCCTTCGACGGTGTGACCGGCAAGGTCTCCTTCGACGAATACGGTGACGCCACCAACAAGCAGCTCACTGTCTACGCAGTCGAAAACGGAGCCTTCAAGGCCGTCAAGTCCGGCACCTTCACCGGCTGACCCACACCCGCACCACAGCTGAGCCGCGCGGGGCGCTGTTCCACAGGCGCCCCGCGCGGACTCACATCCGGCCCCCCGTCGAAACATCCGAACCGTCTCGGAGGACATGCGGTGAACGAACTGCCGCAGCAGCTGGTCAACGGCCTGCTACTGGGATCCATGTACGGGCTAGTCGCCATCGGCTACACAATGGTCTATGGCATCGTCCAGCTCATCAACTTCGCCCACGGCGAGATCTTCATGACCGGAGCGTTCGGCGCTCTCACGGTCTATCTCTACATCCTGCCCGACGGCACATCCATGGCGATCGCCCTCCCCCTGATGCTCGTCGGAGCCGTCATGGTCTCCGTCATCATCGCCATAGGAGCGGAACGGTTCGCCTACCGCCCCCTCCGCAACGCACCACGCCTCGCCCCGCTCATCACCGCCATCGGCCTCTCCCTCGCCCTCCAGCAGGCCGTATGGGCCTGGTACCCCGAGGCCAAATCCGCCCGCGTCTTCCCACAGATCGACGGCGGCCCCTTCAACTTCGGCGACGTCACCATCCAGACCGGCGACGTCTTCCTGCTCGTCGCCGCCCCCATCAGCATGGGCATCCTGGCCTACTTCGTCATGAAGACCCGCACCGGCCGCGGCATGCAGGCCACCGCCCAGGACCCCGACACCGCCAAGCTGATGGGCGTCAACACCGACCGCATCATCGTGATCGCCTTCGCCCTCGGCGCCACCTTCGCCGCTGTCGGCGGCGTCGCCTACGGCCTCAAGTACGGCCAGATCACCTTCACCATGGGCTTCATCCTCGGTCTCAAGGCCTTCACCGCAGCCGTCCTCGGTGGCATCGGCAACATCTACGGAGCCATGATCGGCGGCGTCGTCCTCGGCATCGCCGAAACCCTCGCCACCGCCTACATCGCCGACATCCCCGGCATGGACAAGTTCGGCAGCCAATCCTGGGCCGACGTCTGGGCCTTCGTACTCCTCATCCTCGTGCTCCTCCTGCGGCCCCAGGGCCTGCTCGGCGAGCGCGTCGCTGACAGGGCGTGACACCGATGACGACACAGACCACCACACCCGAAGCGCTCGCCAAGACCGCTTCCCCCCACACCGGCCTCATCGGCATCCCGGAGAACGTCGGCCGCGCCCTCGCCACCGGCGGCGCCGTCCTCACCATCATCTCCACCTTCCTCGCCTGGACCTGGACCTCCGCCTTCCCCGGCGACCTCACCGTCTACGGCTACCCCGGCGGCCTCCAGATCCTCGTCCTCATCGGCGGCGCCCTCACCACCCTCTTCGCCCTCGCCTCCTACGGCGTCAAGGGCCTCGGCTGGCTCATCCCCGCAGGCAGCGACGGCGCCATCAAGTTCGCCGCCCTCGCCACCTTCGCCACCAGCTGGTACACGGTCATCGCGATCAGCGCCGACCTCGGCGGCGTCGTCAACCTCGAAATCGGCGGCTAC
The DNA here is from genome assembly GCF_040655955.1 of Streptomyces sp. NPDC050263. Taxonomy (NCBI): domain Bacteria; kingdom Bacillati; phylum Actinomycetota; class Actinomycetes; order Kitasatosporales; family Streptomycetaceae; genus Streptomyces; species Streptomyces sp. NPDC050263. Next base: position 9,979 of record NZ_JBFAKW010000165.1, read on the forward strand.
CTCGTCGCCATAGGCAGCCTCGCCGCCTTCCTCGGCGCCCTCGCCCTGCCCTTCGAGCACCCCGCGCCCGACCCCGTCGACCCCGACGACACGTCGTGGGAACACACCAAGCACAACGCCGCCCACCAGTGGGCCACCGTCAAGGCCGCCTTCGGCTCCGGCACCGCCCGCCCCGTCGGCAAGCTCCCCGCCTACGCGGAAATCCTCATCATCGTCGCCGTCCTCGCCCTCGCCCTCACCGTCTTCACCTACGGCATCGGCACCGAGTACGACGAACTGTTCATCGGCTTCCTCATCACCGCCGGCTTCGGCTTCGCCGCCCTCAACAACTCCGGCCTCGTCACCCAAGCCAGCCAGATCACCGCCCGGCACCAGAACATCACCATCTGCGGCGCCTTCGTCGCCGCAGCCCTCTTCCCCTTCACCCAGACCGACGACCAGTACGCGACCGTCGGCGTCTACATCCTCATCTTCGCCACCGTCGCCCTGGGCCTGAACATCGTCGTCGGCCTCGCCGGCCTCCTCGACCTCGGCTACGTCGCCTTCCTCGGCGTCGGCGCCTACGCCGCAGCCATGGTCTCCGGCTCCCCCAGCTCCCCCTTCGACGTGCACTTCCCCTTCTGGGCAGCCGCACTCGTCGGCGCCGGCGCCTCCCTCGTCTTCGGCGTCCTCATCGGCGCCCCGACCCTGCGACTGCGCGGCGACTACCTCGCCATCGTCACCCTCGGTTTCGGAGAGATCTTCCGCATCACCGCCAACAACCTCGACGGCACCTCCGGTCCCGACATCACCAACGGCTCCAACGGCATCGCCTCCATCCCGAACCTCAACATCCTCGGATTCGACTTCGGCGCCGTCCACGACATCGCCGGATACAGCATCGGCCGCTTCGCCAACTACTTCTTCCTGATGCTGATCATCACCGCCGTCGTCGTGCTCGTCTTCCGCCGCAGCGGCGACTCCCGCATCGGCCGCGCCTGGGTCGCCATCCGCGAAGACGAGACCGCCGCCCTCGCGATGGGCATCAACGGCTTCCGCGTCAAGCTCATCGCCTTCGCCGTCGGCGCCTCCCTCGCCGGCCTCGCCGGTACCGTCCAGGCCCACGTGACCTACACCGTCACCCCCGAGCAGTACGTCTTCGCCGGCGCCATCCCGCCCAACTCCGCCTTCCTGCTCGCCGCAGTCGTCCTCGGCGGCATGGGCACCATCGGCGGCCCCCTCATCGGCGCCTCCCTGCTCTTCCTCATCCCCAACAAGCTCCAGTTCCTCGGCGACTACCAGCTCTTCGCCTTCGGCCTCGCGCTCATCCTGCTGATGCGCTTCCGCCCTGAGGGACTCATCCCCAACCGGCGCCGCCAGCTCGAGTTCCACGAGGAGGCGGAAGCACCCACCGTCCTCACGAAGGCAGGGGCCTGACCACCATGACCATCACCGACACCACCACCAAGCCCGCCCCTGTCGGCGAAACAGTGCTCGACGCCCGCGGCGTCACCATGCGATTCGGCGGCCTCACCGCCGTCCGCAACGTCGACCTCACCGTCAACAGCGGCGAGATCGTCGGCCTCATCGGCCCCAACGGCGCCGGCAAGACCACCTTCTTCAACTGCCTCACCGGCCTCTACATCCCCACCGAGGGAGAGGTCCGCTTCAAGGGCAACGTCCTGCCGCCCCAGTCCTTCAAGGTCACCGCCGCCGGCATCGCCCGCACCTTCCAGAACATCCGCCTCTTCGCCAACATGACGGTCCTCGAAAACGCGCTCGTGGGCCGCCACACCCGGACGAAGGAAGGCTTCTGGTCCGCCGTCCTGCGCCTCCCCGCCTTCCACAAGGCAGAGGCAGCCTCCCGCGAACGCGCCATGGAACTCCTCGAGTTCGTCGGACTGGAGAAAAAGGCCGACCACCTGGCCCGCAACCTCCCCTACGGCGAACAGCGCAAGCTCGAGATCGCCCGCGCACTGGCGAGCGAGCCGGGCCTCCTCCTCCTCGACGAGCCGACGGCCGGCATGAACCCCCAGGAGACCCGCGCGACCGAAGAACTCGTCTTCGCCATCCGCGACCAGGGCATCGCCGTCCTCGTCATCGAGCACGACATGCGCTTCATCTTCAACCTCTGCGACCGCGTCGCCGTCCTCGTCCAAGGCGAAAAACTCGTCGAAGGCGACAGCGCCACCGTCCAGGGCGACGAACGCGTCGTCGCCGCCTACCTCGGCGAACCCTTCGAAAACGCCCCTGGCGGCGAAGAGATCGCCGAAGTCGAGGCCGCCGAGGCGAAGGCCGAGACCCCGACGGACGCCGCGCCCGGCAAGGAGAACGACCGATGACCGCACTGCTCGAAGTCGAAGACCTCCGAGTCGCCTACGGCAAGATCGAAGCCGTCAAAGGCATCTCGTTCAAGGTCGAGGCCGGAGAAGTCGTCACCCTCATCGGCACCAACGGCGCCGGCAAGACGACCACCCTGCGCACCCTGTCCGGGCTCCTCAAGCCCGTCGGCGGCCAGATCAAGTTCAACGGCAAATCGCTGAAGAAGATCCCCGCCCACAACATCGTCTCCCAGGGACTCGCCCACTCCCCCGAGGGGCGGCACATCTTCCCCCGCATGACCATCGAGGACAACCTCCGCCTCGGTGCCTTCCTCCGCAGCGACAAGGCAGGCATCGAAAAGGACATCCAGCGCGCCTACGACCTCTTCCCCATCCTCGGAGAGCGCCGCAAGCAGGCCGCCGGCACCCTCTCCGGCGGCGAACAGCAGATGCTCGCCATGGGCCGCGCGCTCATGTCCCAGCCCAAGCTGCTGATGCTGGACGAACCCTCCATGGGCCTCTCCCCCATCATGATGCAGAAGATCATGGCGACCATCGCCGAGCTGAAGTCCCAGGGCATGACCATCCTGCTCATCGAGCAGAACGCCCAGGCCGCCCTCTCGCTCGCCGACCACGGCCACGTCATGGAGGTCGGCAACATCGTCCTCTCCGGCACCGGCCAGGACCTCCTGCACGACGAGTCCGTCCGCAAGGCGTACCTCGGCGAGGACTGAACCCTCCCCTCGCCTACGACGAGGCCCGCGCCCCTTCTCCGGGCGCGGGCCTCGTCGTGTGTCCGTCTGGGCTCAGCCCTTGGACGACTTCTTCTCGTCAGCGTCCTGAATGACCGCCTCCGCGACCTGCTGCATCGACATCCGGCGATCCATGGAGGTCTTCTGGATCCACCGGAAGGCCGCAGGCTCCGTCAGCCCGTACTCCGTCTGAAGGATCGACTTCGCCCGGTCCACCAGCTTGCGCGTCTCCAACCGCAGCGTCAGATCCGCGACCTCGTTCTCCAGCTCCCGCAGCTCCGTGAAGCGCGAGACGGCCATCTCGATCGCCGGCACGACGTCACTCTTGCTGAACGGCTTCACCAGATACGCCATCGCACCGGCGTCGCGGGCGCGCTCGACGAGGTCGCGCTGCGAGAAGGCGGTGAGCATCAGGACGGGCGCGATGCGCTCCTCGGCGATCTTCTCGGCGGCCGAGATGCCGTCCAGCTTGGGCATCTTCACATCGAGGATGACGAGGTCGGGCTTGTGCTCACGGGCGAGCTCGACGGCCTGCTCACCGTCACCGGCCTCGCCGACGACGCTGTAGCCCTCTTCCTCCAGCATCTCTTTGAGGTCGAGCCGGATCAGGGCCTCGTCCTCGGCGATGACGACACGGGTCGTCAGCGGAGGCACGTGCGACTTGTCGTCATCGGGCGCGTCCACGGGCTGGGGCGACTCGGGGGCGGTCACGGGGGCTCCTCGTTCAGGGCACAGGGGTACTGCTGACAAGAGCCTACCTATCTCCTGTATGTTTGAGGCACCGAGGGGTTACGCTAACCTTCGGTTCGAAGGCTCCGGTAGTCCAATCGGCAGAGACGATACCCTCAAAAGGTATTCAGTGTGGGTTCGAGTCCCACCCGGGGCACTCAACCTTCGATTCGAAGGTCGCCAATCAAAAGCGGATGTTCCCGTTCTCGTGAACATCCGCTTTTTGCTGCGTGTCGTCGCGATCACGCTCACAGAGTGGGCGCATGTACGACGTCAGCACACGCAAGCGAGCAATCGCGCTGGTTGCACAGGGCCGCAGCCTGAACTCCGTAAGCCGGGAGACAGGCATCTCGCGCGCCGCAATTCGCTCCTGGCAGGACCGACTTGAACCGCTGCCTCGAATGGCAGCCCCGCTTCCTGACCCGCCGAGCGACCGAGTCGCCTACTCGTACCTACTCGGCCTCTATCTGGGTGACGGATGCATCAGCGCCCACCCACGCGGCACCGGCCACTACCTCCGCATCGCGTGTGCGGATGCCTGGCCGGGCCTGATCGACGCCTGCGAGGCCGCCCTCCGCGCCATCAGTCCCGCACACACCACGCACCGCGTCCAGGCAGTGGGCTACGTATCAGTAGTGGGCTACTACGCGCATTGGCCCCACTTGTTCCCACAGCATGGCCCCGGCAAGAAACACGAGCGGCGGATCGCCCTGGAACCCTGGCAGCAGGCCATCGTCCACGAACATCCCTGGGAGTTCATCCGCGGCCTCATCCACTCCGACGGATGCCGCATCACCAACTGGACCGAGAGGACCGTCGGCGGGGAACGCAAGCGCTACGAATACCCGCGTTACTTCTTCGCCAACAAGTCGGACGACATCCGGAGGCTCTTCACCGACACCCTCGACAAGGTCGGCGTCGAGTGGACCACTCTCGCTCGCGGAAGCGACCCGTTCAACGTCTCCATCGCCCGCAAAGCCTCCGTCGCCCTACTCGACGCCCACGTAGGCCCCAAGCACTGACCCGCCCAGTCCCTACTTGGGACTGTCGTCCTCCCCGATGTGGTGCACGCGCACCAGGTTCGTCGAGCCCGATACGCCCGGCGGCGAACCGGCCGTGATCACCACCACATCCCCCTTCTGGCACCGCCCGTACTGCAACAGCAGTTCGTCGACCTGGTCGACCATCGCGTCCGTGGAGTTCACCTGCGGGCCGAGGAACGTCTCCACGCCCCACGTCAGGTTCAGCTGGGAGCGGGTCGCCGGTTCCGGGGTGAAGGCGAGGAGGGGGATCGGGGAGCGGTAGCGGGAGAGGCGGCGGACGGTGTCGCCGCTCTGGGTGAAGGCGACCAGGAACTTCGCGCCGAGGAAGTCTCCGATCTCCGCCGCCGCCCGGGCGACCGCGCCGGCCTGGGTTCGGGGCTTGTTGCTTTCGGTCAGGGGCGGGAGGCCCTTCGCGAGGATGTCTTCCTCCGCCGCTTCGACGATTTTCGCCATCGTGCGGACCGTTTGGATCGCGTACTTGCCGACGCTGGTCTCGCCGGAGAGCATCACCGCGTCGGTGCCGTCGATGACCGCGTTGGCGACGTCCGAGGCTTCGGCGCGGGTCGGGCGGGAGTTCTCGATCATGGAGTCGAGCATCTGGGTGGCGACGATGACGGGCTTGGCGTTGCGCTTCGCCAGTTTGATGGCCCTCTTCTGGACGATGGGGACCTGTTCGAGGGGCATCTCGACGCCGAGGTCGCCGCGGGCGACCATGATGCCGTCGAAGGCGGCGACGATGTCGTCGATGTTCTCGACGGCCTGGGGCTTCTCGACCTTGGCGATGACGGGGAGGCGGCGGCCTTCCTCGTCCATGATGCGGTGGACGTCGAGGATGTCGCGGCCGCTGCGGACGAAGGAGAGGGCGATGACGTCGAAGCCGGTGCGGAGCGCCCAGCGGAGGTCTTCTTCGTCTTTCTTGGAGAGGGCGGGGACGGAGACGGCGACGCCGGGGAGGTTGAGGCCCTTGTGGTCGGAGACCATGCCTCCTTCGATCACTCGGGTGTGTACGTGGGGGCCGTCGACGGCGGTCACTTCGAGGCAGACTTTGCCGTCGTCGACGAGGATGCGTTCGCCCTGGGTGACGTCGTCGGCGAGGCCGGCGTAGGTGGTGCCGCAGCGCTTGCCGTCGCCTGCGACGCCCTCCTCCACGGTGATGGTGAAGGTGTCGCCGCGTTCAAGGAGTACGGGGCCTTCGGCGAAGTGGCCGAGGCGGATCTTCGGGCCTTGAAGGTCGGCGAGGAGGCCGACGCTGTGGCCGGTTTCGTCGGAGGCCTTGCGGACGCGGTGGTAGCGCTCCTCGTGTTCGGCGTGGCTGCCGTGGCTGAGGTTGAAGCGGGCGACGTCCATTCCGGCGTCGACCAGGTCTTTGATCTGGTCGTATGTGTCGGTGGCGGGGCCCAGGGTGCAGACGATTTTTGCTCGGCGCATGTTTCGAGCTTATTACTTACCGGCGGGTAGGGAATTGGTGGCACATGGCTGCTCAACAACCTTTGCGTGAAGGGTTGTTGACAACTCATAAAGTGTGCGGGCTGCCGCTCGAATGAGCGTCGGCTTTGCGGGGCTGCTTTCGCGGGGCTGCTTTTCAGAGGGTCGGCGGATTCATTGTGAACCGGGCGCTCACCTCGGCGCGGACGTGGATGCGTTGTGGTTCGAGGTCGAGGGGTTCGGGGGCTGCTGATTCCGCTTCGGCGGCGGCCATGGAGAAGCGGACGGCGCGGCGGTCGAAGGCGGAGCGGGGGCGTGGGCCGGTGGTGCCGGTGTCGGCGAGTTCGAGGAGTGCGGCGACGGTGGTGTCGAGGGCTTCGGCGTATTCGTCGGCGCGTTGGACGGCTTCGCGTACGGCTTGTTGGCGGGCTTGGCGGTGGACGGGTGAGGTGGGGCGGAGTTCCCAGGTGGGGCCGTCGATTCTGGTGAGGTCGAGGTCGGCGAGGCGGGTGGTGAGTTCGCCGAGGGTGGTGAAGTCGTTGAGTTCGGCGGTGAGGTGGATGGCGCCGTGGTGGGTGCGGACGCGTTCGCCTCGTCCTCGGTGGGTGAGTTCGGGGGTGATGGAGACGGCGCCGGTGGCGAGGTTCTCGATGGCGTCGCCGTAGGACTTGATGAGGTCGAGGACGGTTGTGTTGCGGCGGGTGAGGTCGTCGAGGGTGGTGCGGCGGTCGCGGCCGCGGGCGGTGACGGTGATGCCGATGCGGGCGATCTCGGGGTCGACTTCGAGTTCGGCCTCGCCGCGGACTGTGAGGAGGGGGGTGTCGGGGGTGCCGTGCGGGGGGTTCTGCGGGGAGGTCATACGTCCTAGGTTGTCATGGCTTTGGCGTGTGGCGGGGGTGGGTCGACCGTTCTGGTCATCAGATCGAAACCTCCAGGATCTGTTGCCGTCGGTCATGGCCGGGTCAGAATCTACGCGCGTCGTTGACCTTTCCCCTAGGAGCCTGAGACATGCCGTTGAATCGCCGGAAGTTCCTGAAGAAGTCCGCTGTGACCGGGGCGGGGGTGGCGATCGCGGGTGCTGCCGCGGCTCCGGCGCAGGCAGCCGCGAAGAAGCCGGGCAAGCCGGTCAAGCAGCCGAAGCGGTACGCGCTGACGGTGTTGGGGACGACGGACCTGCACGGGCATGTCTTCAACTGGGACTACTTCAAGGACGCGGAGTACCAGGACGCGGCGGGCAATGCGCAGGGTCTGGCGCGGATCTCGACGCTGGTGAACCAGATCCGTGCGGAGAAGGGGCGCGAGAACACGCTGCTGCTGGACGCGGGTGACACGATCCAGGGCACTCCGCTGACGTATTACTACGCGAAGGTGGACCCGATCACCGCCAAGGGCGGTCCGGTGCATCCGATGGCGCAGGCTATGAACGCGATCGGGTACGACGCGGCGGCGCTGGGCAATCACGAGTTCAACTACGGCATCGAGACGTTGCGGAAGTTCGAGTCGCAGTTGCGTTTTCCGTTGTTGGGTGCGAATGCGGTGGATGCGAAGACGTTGAAGCCGGCGTTTCCGCCTTATGTCGTCAAGACGTTCTGTGTGAAGGGTGCGCCGCCGGTGAAGGTGGCGGTGCTGGGGCTGACCAATCCGGGTATCGCGATCTGGGACAAGGCGTATGTGCAGGGCAAGCTGGCGTTTCCGGGGCTGGAGGAGCAGGCGGCGAAGTGGGTGCCGAAGCTGAGATCGCTGGGTGCGGATGTGGTGATCGTGTCGGCGCATTCGGGTTCGTCGGGGACGTCGTCGTACGGTGATCAGTTGCCGTATGTGGAGAATTCGGCGGCGTTGGTGGCGCAGCAGGTGCCGGGGATCGACGCGATTTTGGTGGGGCATGCGCATGTGGAGATTCCGGAGCTGAAGGTCACGAACGCGAAGACCGGTAAGACGGTCGTGCTGTCGGAGCCGTTGGCTTATGCGGAGCGGCTGTCGGTGTTCGATGTCGAGCTGGTGTTCGAGAAGGGGCGGTGGGCGGTCGAGTCCGTCGCTTCGAAGGTGCTGAACTCGAACACGGTCGCCGACGACCCGAAGATCACGAAGCTGCTGGGTGACGAGCATGCGAAGGTCGTGGCGTACGTCAACCAGGTGGTCGGTTCGGCGACGGAGACGTTGACGACGGTGGACGCGCGGTACAAGGACGCGCCGATCATCGATCTGATCACGAAGGTGCAGGAGGACGTCGTCAAGGCGGCTCTGGCGGGTACGTCGTATGCGTCGTTGCCGGTGATCGCGCAGGCTTCGCCGTTCTCGCGGACGTCGGAGATTCCGGCCGGCGAGGTGACGATCCGGGATCTGTCGAGCCTGTATGTGTACGACAACACGTTGGTGGCGAAGTTGCTGACGGGTGCGCAGGTGCGGGCGTACCTGGAGTTCTCGGCGCAGTACTTCGTGCAGACGGCGGCGGACGCGGTGGTCGACACGGCGAAGCTGACGAATGCGGCGGGGCGTCCGGACTACAACTACGACTATGTGTCGGGTCTGGCGTACGAGATCGACATCGCGCAGGCGGCGGGTTCGCGGATCAAGAATCTGACGTACAACGGTGTGGCTCTGGATGACGCTCAGCAGTTCGTGTTCGCGGTGAACAACTATCGGGCGAACGGCGGTGGCGCGTTCCCGTATGTGGCGGCGGCGCAGGAGCTGTGGGCGGAGTCGACGGAGATCCGTACGCGGATTTCGGAGTGGGTGACGGCGAAGGGTGTGTTGGACCCGAAGGACTTCGCGTCGGTGGACTGGAAGTTGACGCGTGACGGTACGCCGGTGTTCTAGGCCCGGACTTCGCAGGTCACTCGTTCGTGACTGCCGAAACCATGATCGACGACCGGGTCCGACTGGGGCTGACCGAAACCCGGGCACCGT
>NZ_JBFAKW010000166.1:0-18776 GCF_040655955.1 Streptomyces sp. NPDC050263
TACGTCCAGTACGAGGACTTCCGGCCGGCACACCGAGAGCACGCACCGGACGCCGCTCCTTGACGGGCAAACGTTGCCTGCCGCGGCACTAGAATGGGCCCTACTCAAAGCGCTCCTCCCGACTCCCGCCTGCCAGACTCCCAAGGGCGGCGCCCCGGAGAAATGGCCTCGGCGCCCGCGTGGTCGACGCCATCCGCTACATCACCGACAACGGGGCGAAATGGCGCGCGCTGCCCGCCGACTTCGGCATCCCGTGGCGCACCGTGTTCGGATACTTCGCTCGCTGGGCAAAGGCCGGCGCACTCAAGCGGATCCTTGACCAGCTCCGCCGGCGGCTACGGCTGCGCCGCCGGCGTTGCCCATGGCCGGTCCGGGTGATCGTGGACTCCCAGTCCGTCAAAGGCGCGGAGACCGTGTCGAATGCGACACGCGGCTACGATGCGAACAAGCATATAAATAGGCGGAAGCGACATCTCCTCGTTGATCAGGACGGCCTGCTTGTCGACCTGCTCGTCACCCCCGCCGACGTCCAGGACCGCGACGCAGCCCGCATCCTGCTCACCCGCCTCCATACCGAACACCCCGAAATCGTCCTGGTCTGGGCGGACAATGGCTACGGAGGTGAGGAGTTCAGCACCTGGGCCCAGGACGCTCTGGGCATCACGATCAAGGTCGTCCCTCGCCCCGAGGACGCCAAGGGCTTCGTTCTACTCCCGAAGAGGTGGGTGGTGGAAAGGAGCAACTCGTGGACGATGCGGGCCCGGCGCAACGCAAGGGACTACGAGCGGCTGATGTCCCACGCCGAAGCCCACATCCAGTGGGCCTTCATCACCCTCATGTCCCGCCGCCTGGCCCGCCCCCGCCGCCAGACCGAGGCGTTGCCAGCCACCCTCGCGGCCGTCTGAAGGCCCGCGCGCTGCCGTTGCCGTTCGGAACGGCGACCATCGACGCCCAACCGAACGGCAAACGGGATCACTACCATCCTTCATGCCCTGTGACATGCGAGAGGAGGATGTGACACAGCTTCGAAGCGATGGCGGAGGTACGGGCGCAGGGACGCGCCGTCGAGATCGAACTGCTGGGTGGAGCAGAGCCGGTGGCCTACCGCGTCGAGGGGGTCTCCGAGGCGGGCGCTGCCGCGTTCGGGCAGGCGGTCGGTCTGCTGCTGCCGACGCCCGACGGTGACGCCGAACCCGTGGACCGTCTGTCACTGGTGGACGTGCGTCCGCTGCCCGGCCGGAACACGGGGTGGTTCTCCGGGCGCAGACCGGTCGCCGCGGTGGGCGCCCTGTTCTGTGCCGGGCTGGCGGCGGCCGTGGGCGTGGCCGGGGGAGGGGAACAGGCGGCCGCATTGCTCGGCGGTTCGGTCGCGCTGTGCGCCGGGTGTTTCATGATCTACGCCGGGTCCGGGCGAACGTGGAGGACTGGCGGCTGAAGCGGCGCGGCGTCACCGTCGTGGCCCAGTTCTCGCACTGCACCAACAAGTGGCGGGTGTACACCTACACGACGGCCACCGGCCAGAGCTACACGTACCGGACAACCGGCAGTGGCACAGACCCGCTCGAGGTCGCCTACGACCCCGAGCGGCCCGGCACCGCAAGGGCGGGCGTCAGCCTCCCGGACACGCTCATCATGGTCCTCATCCTCGTGATCCCGGGCTCCGTGGCGGTGACAGGCGTCTTCCTGGTCGGTCACGCGGTCGCCGCTCTGTGGGGCGGCTGGTGACAGCCAGGCTGTCGAGCGACTATTGCAGGTCTGCCCAGACGCCCTCGGCCCGGATCGCGGCGAAAGTCTCCTTCCCGAAAGCCCTTCTTCCCTTCGTTCTTGTCGGGCGGCGTCAGCTCGAGTCCTCCATCCTCCTGAGCTGGGCCAGTTCGTCGAAAGTACGGATCAGGACTGCGCGTCGCTCGTCCTTGTACGCCGAGGAGGCCTCCAACTCGTCGATGCCGCCTTCCCACACCGCCAGGTAGGTCTTCTTCCACCCCTCGACCGTCTCGGCCTCGGGCAGCGACGCGCCCACGTAGCCCTGCCGGGCCAGGAGGCTCAGTAGCTCCAGGTTGGCCGGCACCGCGACTCCCCAGTACTCGTCGGGCTCGATCCCGACCGGGTCGCCGGTCATCGCGTCCGCGACCTCGGTGATGAGCCGGTCTGTGAGGATCGACAGGTGGTCTGCGGCCGTGTCGTTGTCGAAGTTGCCAGTGCCCCAGTCGCCCACGGGGTCTCCTCTGCTCGCAGGGTCGGTAGGCAAGAGTTGTAGCAGCGTGCACCGACAACCGGCTCGCACGCAGGTGAGGCGGGCGCTGTGAGGATCTCGGTTCCGAGTCCCGTCGCCTCAACGCTCTGCGGCTTGCGACCGCAGAGTGTTCCGGGCCCTGGCCCGGGGGCCCCAGGGGGCGCTCGCGACGGTCGCCGGGGAGGTGAGTCCCAGAGCTCTGTTGTCCTTGCCGTCCCGCATGTGGTCCAGCCAGCGTTCGTACCAGGAGAGGAAGTCCTGGGCCGAGGAGACGTTCGGGGGCCAGAAGCCGTCCGCGTTGCCGGTGAGCATGCGGCCGGTGAGGGGGCCGGTCACGCCGATGAGGCACAGGTCGGAGCAGCCCATTTCGATGATGTGGAGGAACAGGTCTCCTTGCAGCGCGTCGGGGTGGTCCACGTGATGGAATCCCCGCGGGGCGCCGTCCGGCGGCTGCCGGTCCATGGTGTACAGCCTGCACTCCTCCAGCGGAAGCAGACCGTAGAAGGGGCCGGCGCCGCTGCCTCCGAGTTCGACAAGGAACTTTCGGTAGGCCGACGGCAGTTCGATGCGGTGTTCGCCCTCGAAGGCGTCCGCCTGCGCGGAACTGATGCGCGGGCCGACGCGGAACGCGTGACGCTCGGCACCCGCCGAGTGGCTGCGCTGCGCCTGGTACGGGACCTTCGCCAGCTTGGAGCGTATGCGCGATATGCGGGAGTCCGTCGGAGGATCTCTTCTCTCGTCCGCCGCACTCTACTGGCCCGCCCGAACGAGACGTTTGCGGATATCTGGATCTGGAACTGTCCCACTTCGGCTCCGCAGCCCAGCCGGGCGGGGCGGCGGTCGGGCGGTCACCGTCGATTCTGGCAGGCGCCGTGTCACGGGAGATCACTTCCACCGGACGGCCATGGCGTTCGGGTGAGCCCCGACCGGCCTGACGACTGGCAGCGGGGATTCTCTGGGGGTGTGAGCCGTCCGGCAGAGCCTTGGTGGAGATCTCATCAGGTCAGAGGCGACATAGGGCCCGGGCCCTGGAGGCATGACAACAGCTGTGGTGCCTGTTGGGTCACTTCGAGGATGGGGCTGCCCAGTCGTCCGTGTGACGGTGTCGGCCCAGCCCTGCGGCTTCGAATTCGTCGTAAGCGCCCGCCCGCCGGATGCCGAGGCAGCGCAGAGCTTGGGAGATCGGGCTGCCGCCCGCTGGAAGTGCGGAGCCTTCGGGTAGGAGCAGGGGGCCCAGGACGAGCGCGCCGTTGTTCCAGACGGCGGCTTGCTGCTCGCCTGCGCCGCCGAAGTATTCAGCCTCGACGTAGGCGACAGGGCCGGTGCTCGACCAGAGCGCGAGGCGCAGGTCGAATCCGCTCGGCATGCTCCAGAAGTTCAGGGGCCGGTCGCTGGAGCCGTCGGTGACAGCATCGAAGAAATCGCCTGTGACCGGGAGGAGCGACACGTTTCGATGTAGTGGTACGAGCCGCGCCGTACCGGTTTCTCTCGTCGCGTCTCTGAGCAAGGCGTCGTCCGCGATGACCGCGCGTAGTTCGTAGCTCATCCGTCCCCCTGGTTATGGATCCGGGAAGCAGTGTGGCACTGCCGCAGATCGAGATGTCCGTCAGGTCAGGCGGAGCGCCTTCTTGATGGCCTCCTTCGCAGCCGCCTTCTCGGCAGTACCCTTTTCGTCGGCCTGCGAGCAGGGAGCCTGCTGACCTCTGGTCACTTGAAGAGACTCCCGGGTGCCAGGGGCTTGTCGGTTGCCTTGATCGGTGCGTCGCGTGGACTGTGTGGTGTTCCGGGCGGTCGGACGGCGTCGCTGCTCGGTGCCGCGGCTCAGTCGCCGTCGAAGCCTCCCGAGTCCGCGTCGGCGCCGGCTGCGCTGTCCTCCCAGTCGGACACACCCGGCGGGCCGGCCGTTTCACGAGCCTGTGTCGTCGCCTGGTCGGAGACGATCGTCGCGGTGATCAGGCCTGCTATGCAGGCCGCCATGAGGGCTGTCCCCGAGACGAACACGGCGGCCCACGGCGGGCTGTTCACGTCCACGTCGAAGAGGACGAGCAGGCCCGCGCCCGGGAACACGCCGAAGATCCACGAGCCGCATACGGTGGTCACCGTCAGACCCTGGTGGAGATCGGAGAAGCCGGCGACGTCCCGTGGCGTCGCCGCCCGTCCCGGCCACACGATGGGGATCAGGGCGACCGCCTGGCAGGCCAGGCAGGCGAGTTGGACGACGGCGCAGCCTGCGAACGAGAGCGGTCGCGACCAGTAGTGCGCCAACCCGGTGAGGGCACTGAGGAATGTGCCCGCGTTGCCCACTACTGCCCACACTGAGCGGGACCGTATGAAATCGGACACCGCGTCGAACCTGTCTTCCCAGAGCCATGCCTGGGTGATCCTTCTGAGTCTGTGGTTGTCTCTGATGCCGTCGAACACGCGCAGGCCCCCCGTGTGTCGGTACTGTCCCTGGCTGAATCATGCACACGTCGGGGAAGCAGTAAGCGGGGGAGGCGGGATGGTGGAGCTGGGCGGGAACCCGGAGGATGGGGACGACGAGTGCTGAGCCTCCCCCGGAGAAGGCGCAGATCCGATCCCTGACCGCGGTGCTTCGCCGGGGCGGGTGCGCCTCGCCGGGCGGAGCGGGTCAGACTCGAGATCTGCTGTCGATGCACGCTTTGGGGCCTGCATCTTTGACCCGCCCTGGCGGCGCTGGTGCCGTCGTGTGAGTGACGAGCGTGGGTCACCCGGTGGGCTTGACGGCGATTCCGGTCACAGCGATCCCGAGCCCGATGATGAGGGGCGTCCATGAGATGAAGGCCAGGCTGGAGACCATGCACAGCATGCCGGTTCCCCACAGCCTGGGGTTGCGTACTGTTCTGCCGAGCCATCGTCCAGGCATTCGGTTGCAGATCAGGGCGTAGGTACCGAGCCCGACACCGGTCGTCCCCAGAACGACTACGGCGAGGAGCCCAAGTATCAAGAGTCCACCGAAACCCATCGCTCCCCCTCAAGTACGGCTGCTGCAAAGCTACTCGTCGGGTGACGCGAACTGGTCAGCGGGTGCTGTTGCGGGACTCGTGAGGGGCGCGTGTCTCTCCAGCGGGCTGGACAGTCGATCGGATATGTCCGTTCGGGCCAGTGATCAGTGATCGGTGATGCGACGCGGGACCGGGTCGAGCCGCTGATGCCGGCGGATCCGCCCCGGGGCCGACGATGGGCCGACCACCCCCCTGGCTCTGACCGTCACCGCGGGCCAGGCCGGTGACGCGCCCGCCTTCGAGGCGGTCATGGCCCGCATCCGCATTCCGAGAACCGGTCCTGGCCGGCCCCGGACCCGCCCCGTTGTGAAGCGCGGTCGCCTGCGCGGCGAAAGGCTCGGCAGGGTTTCAGCCGAACGATCGTCCCGCACAGGCAAAACGTGAGACCTGGGGACACCGGCTCCTCCACAACCACGCCCTCCACAACGAGGTCGGACGTCCAGGCCTTCCGTGCCTTCTTCGAACACCCCTCATCGCGTCGCGTCGCCGGGGAGGGAGCCGCGATGACACATGCGGTCCTGCAATTGCACATTAGAGGGTGTGTTACGACGCGCCGGTGACCGAGTCGATGATTCTTCTGACCGCAAAGCTTCTATCGATGTCACCCTCGGTGGAATCTCCGCACACTTCCGATCTCGCGTGACAGGAAAAGATAGAAATGTTTCGCCAGCGACATCGGGCCATGGCTGACACGCGGAGCTACGGAAGACAGGGAGATTTCGGCCGTGACCGCAACGAAAGTCGCCCGTCCTGGGACAATCTGATTTATGGGCGGGCATGCGGCAAATGGGTGATTAGCCTATCGCACTGCGTGTCGGTACTTTCACTCTCAGGCGCGTGCGGGACCTCGACTGCGTCTACCAAACCCCGTTCGAGATCCCGCACGCTTTTCACGACACAAAGGAGTGCCCTATGAGGCGATCTACCCCTCGGCGTCGCCGCGCCAAACGGCCTTCCGGCCACTTCGCTCGCAGTAAGCGTAATGGCCGTAACGAAACTTTTCGTTACGTGAACCGGATTGGCACGCAGACGGCCGCCGTGTTCGTCGCCGCATTGTTCACCGGGTACATGCTGATTTCCCGGCCCTATGTACGGGTGACGGTGTCCCCCGAGGCCGTCTACGCCGTCGGCGGTCTGCTGTCCGGCGCCGCGTTCAAGGTCCTCCGCCTCCGCCGTCACCGGCGCTGACGCCCATCCGGCGGTGAGGGATCACATCATCGGTCCCTCGCCGCCCGCCACTGGCGGTCCGGGCCCGTCCACAGTCGGGCCCGGCCGTCCGGCACCGCGACGTGTGACGAAAGCCGGTGAAATTCGGCTGTATCAACGCAGCGCACCCCTCTGTGAACCCTTTTCGTTACGGGATGGAAGAACCGTGAGCGACACATGCGAGCACTGCGGCTCCGCACTCACCGCAGGACCGGGGAAGGGCAGGCCGCGCAAATACTGCGCGGACGCCTGCCGTCAGGCCGCCCACAGGCGCCGCCTGCACGGTGACGCTTCAACCGAGGAGTCCGCCGGACTCCCCACCTCTCAGGCCGAGCCGTCAACGGAGCCGCGCCCTGCGCGCCGGGCCGGCCCGCCGCCACGTACCGCCGCTCACGGCCCCTCCGCCGGGGACGAACTCCTCATCGAGATCGCCAAGGACATCCAGGACGGCGCCCGCGACCTCGCGCGGCTGCTGCCGTCCTTCAACGGAGAGGAACCGTTACAGCGCGTCGCCCAACTGCACGAGCAGCTGAACGGCCTGACCGCGGCCGTCGTCGGACGGGCCCGCTACCGCCGCGTCACATGGGCCGCGATCAGCTCGGTCCTGGGCGTCAGCGAGGACACCGCACGCCACCGTTACACCGAGCGGTACATCCTGCGCCGCCTCGCCCGGTTCAACCGCTCCGAGGCAGCGCTCACCTCCGTCACCGGAGTCTTCAGCAGCGCCGCCTCACACCCGGCGGAAACGCCGGAAGAACCCACCTCCG
Source organism: Streptomyces sp. NPDC050263 (assembly GCF_040655955.1). Classification (NCBI taxonomy): domain Bacteria; kingdom Bacillati; phylum Actinomycetota; class Actinomycetes; order Kitasatosporales; family Streptomycetaceae; genus Streptomyces; species Streptomyces sp. NPDC050263. The sequence continues at coordinate 7,230 of NZ_JBFAKW010000166.1, forward strand.
ACGGCGAGCCGGCAGGCGGGGCCGGTGAATCCGGAGCCGATCGCAGCGAGGGATCCAAGCACCAGAGCGCCCCCATCGAATCGTCGGGAGCGGCGTACAACCGCCTCGCGCCGATTCTGTCCATGCTGATCCGCACCGCTCAGCTCACCAACAAGGAGGTCAGCGGCAAAATCGGCTGCTCCGCCTCCTACTTGTCCCGGATCCTGACCGGCGAGCGGGTGCCGACCTGGGACCTGACACGGAAGTTCGCCCAGACGTGCGGCGCCGATCCCGCAGTCCTGCGGACCGTCTGGGAATCGGAGAAACTCAGCCACAAGAGCCGTGAGCCGGACGCGGACCTCGAGAACGACGACAGGTCCGCCGCCGAACGTCTCCGCGTCGCCGTTCAGACACTCCATCTGCGCGCGGGACGCCCCGCGCCCAACGACGTCGCGGTCGCCAGCCGATGGCTGCTGAGCGCGGGCGCCGTCGCCTCCGTCCTCGAGGCCACGATCCTTCCGCATCAGAGCATCCTCGAGACGTTCGTGCGCCTCCTCGGCGGCGACGTCGAGCACTTCAACCACCTCCTGGACGACGCCCGCGCCGAAGCCGCCGAAGAAACAGGATGGCTCCCGCCCACCGCCCGCCCTTCCGCCGCCGCGGCCCTCGCCGAGCACACCGCACCACAGCCGACCCCGGACCCCCACCCCGCCGGCGCGGACGCCGTCATGAAGACCTTCAGCAAGGTCCTCACCGAGGACCACACGGTCGAGGACGGCCGTGCCCGCCTCCTGCGCAAACTCGCCGAACAACAGACCAGCCCTGCACGACGCGCAGGCGCCGCCCGACCACGACCACTCAGCGCACCCCCGGCACCGACACCCAGCGGCTCCCTCCTCCGTGCCCCCTCATGACCTGCCGCACCGGAGGCGCGGGTCGCTGACCTGAGGTGTCTCACGAGGGAACGCGGGCAGACTTCAGTGCCTGTCCTACGTTTCAGCGGTGAGTCGAAGCCGGTCGTTCGTTGGTCGCTGTGGCGAGGAGAACGGACAGAGCGTCCTGGAGATCTCCGATCTGGCGGTAGTGCAGGGCGGTCATCCCCCACTTCGCGGGCGGCGATGACGTTGGCGGTGGTGTCGTCGACGAACAGGCAGCGGTGGACCGGGGCTCCGACCCGTTCTGCGGCGATCAGGTAGACACGCGGATCGGGCTTCGCGATACCGATGCGGGACGTGTTCGCCACGGCGTCGACGAGGTCGTTCAAGCCTTGCCGGGCAAGATCCGACTCCAGACGGGTGGTCGCGTTGGAGACCAGGGCGACGGTTGCGACTTCACGGACGCTGGTGAGCAGGGATACGCCCTCTTGATCGACGCGTGGCATGAGATCGGACCAGGCGGCGACGACGCTTCGGGCGCGGTCCGTTGACCCGCAGGCGTCGGTGAGGTCCGTGGCCACAGCCGAGCGCCATTGCTCGTCGGTGACCTCCCCGGTGATCGCGGGCTGGAGGCGGGAGGGTGCGAAGGCGGCTGCCGCGATCGTGCCGGCCGACAGTCCGTGGACGCGGTCGAGGTCGGTGGGCCCGGGAGCGGGCCAGTGCCGAAGCACACCGTCGATGTCACAGAGCACGGCGTCGTAGGGGCGGACGAACACGATCGGGACTCCTTGATTCGGGTGAAGAAGCGCTGGACGCACTGCACGGTGCCGTACGTGACACGCACCTTCTCGATAGGTTCCCGCAGTTCGGGCTTGCTGTCGGCGGTGCGACCGATCGCGTCCTTGCATGGGGAGCGTGGGATGGCATCCCGGGTCACAGAAGTTGAGAAAAGGCTTTCCTCTAATGTGAAACGACACGCCGACGCTGCCAGTGAGTGAGGTGGCGGTCTCGTCCTCCTCCGTAGGCTGGCCCCGTCATGGTGACGGACGTCACCTGCCTGCTTCCATGCAGCGTACGTGCGGTTTTGGCTGGTGGTGCCGGGGTGCGGGGGTGCCTGTTCGCGCCGAGTCGACGCTGGGGGTTTACGTGGAGGCTTCGGCGGGTCAAGATGACGCAGCGAAGTGAGCAATCATTTTCTCAATGATGTCGCAGATGTGTGTTCCGTGCGGCATCCCGGGGCGGGATGATCTTGTTCGCGGTAGCCGGTGGCTGCGGTTCGGCTGACGCGCGGCTGGGCGGTGCGGGAGGAGGTTCCTTCGTCACGGATCGAAGGACGCCTCGTATTCAGCACTGCGAACGTTGGCCGATATGTCGAACCGCAGATGCTCGGCTGCCGTGCCCCGCCATAGACCCTTTCGAGAGTAGTAAGGACGGCCGGTTGTGCATGCAGAGCACGATGGTTCGATGAGCCTCGCCCCCTGTGTCGTCGGGGTGGACTTCGGCACTCTGTCGGGACGGGCTCTGGTGGTCCGCGTCAGTGATGGTGCGGAGCTGGGGGTGGCGGAGCACCCGTACCGGCACGCCGTTCTCGACAAGGAACTGCCCGACGGCACGCCGCTGCCGCCCGACTGGGCGCTGCAGGTGCCCGCCGACTACCTCGACGTCCTGCGGCACGCGGTGCCCGAGGCCCTCGCGCGCGCCGGCGTACGCCCGGAGCAGGTGGTCGGAATCGGTACGGACTTCACCGCCTGTACGGTCCTGCCGGTCCTCGCCGACGGAACGCCCCTGTGCGAACTGCCCGGCCTCGACGGCCGCCCGCACGCCTACGTCAAGCTGTGGCGCCACCACGCCGCCCAGGGCCAGGCCGACCGGATCAACACGCTGGCCGCCGACCGCAAGGAGCCGTGGCTGCAGAGATACGGCGGCAAGATCTCCTCGGAGTGGGAGTTCGCCAAGGCCCTGCAGGTCCTGGAGGAGGACCCGGAGATCTATGACCGGACCGAGCGCTGGGTGGAGGCCGCGGACTGGATCGTCTGGCAGCTGTGCGGCACCTACGTCCGCAACGCCTGCACCGCCGGCTACAAGGGCCAGCTCCAGGACGGCTCTTACCCCTCACCGGACTACCTTGCGGCCCTGAACCCCGGCTTCGCCGGTTTCGCGACCGACAAACTGGACCAGCCGATCGGACAGTTGGGGGAATCGGCCGGGTGCCTGACCGCTGAGGCCGCTGCCTGGACAGGCCTGCCTGAGGGCATCAGCGTCTGCGTCGGCAATGTCGACGCCCATGTGACGGCGCCCGCCGCGACAGCGGTGGAAGCGGGCCAGATGGTAGCCATCATGGGCACGTCGACCTGTCATGTGATGAGTTCCGACCAGCAGGGGGCGGTGCCTGGCATGTGCGGCGTCGTCGAGGGCGGCATCCTCCCCGGTCTGTGGGGCTACGAGGCCGGACAGAGCGGCGTGGGGGACATCTTCGCCTGGTTCATCCGTACCGGGCTTCCCGCGGACTACTCCGAGCGGGCCACGGCGCTGGGACAGACCCCGCACGAGTATCTGACCGACCTCGCGGCACGTCAGAAGGTCGGCGAACACGGGCTGGTGGCGTTGGACTGGCACAGCGGCAACCGGTCGGTCCTGGTCGACCACGACCTCAGCGGCGTCCTCGTCGGACAGACCCTCTCCACCCGGCCGGAAGACGTCTACCGCGCCCTGCTCGAGGCCACCGCCTTCGGCACTCGCACCATCATCGACGCCTTCGAGTCCGCATCGGTCCCCGTGCGGGAGCTGATCGTCGCGGGCGGCCTGACGAAGAACGCGCTGCTCATGCAGATCTACGCCGACGTCACCCGTCGGCCACTGGGCGTCATCGGCTCGGCCCAGGGCCCGGCCCTGGGCGCCGCGATGCACGCCGCGGTCGCCGCCGGGGCGTACCCGGACATCCGGGCCGCCGCCCACGCCATGGGCAATGTCCACCGCGGGGTCTACCTGCCGGACCCCGACCGCGCCGCGGCCTACGACCGTCTGTACGCCGAATACCGGCTCCTGCACGACTACTTCGGCCGCGGCGCCAACGAGGTCATGCACCGCCTGCGGCGCATCCGCGCCGAGGCGTCCGCCTGAGCGGCACCCGCCCCTGCTCGGCCATCGCCTCTCCCCGAAAGAAAAGAGTTCTCATGGAAGCCAACAGCATGCCCTTCCCCGACCACGAGATCTGGTTTCTCACCGGAAGCCAGGGCCTGTACGGCGACGACGTCCTGCGTCAGGTCGCCGAGCAGTCCCGCAGCATCTCCGAGACCCTCGGCGGCCCCGGCAAGGTCCCGGTCCGGATCGTGTGGAAGCCGGTCCTGACCGACGCCGAGTCGATCAGGCGGATGTGCCAGGAGGCGAGCGCCTCCGACAGCTGTGTGGGCGTGATCGTGTGGATGCACACCTTCTCACCGGCCAAGATGTGGATCGCCGGACTCAGTGCCCTGGACCGCCCGCTGTTGCACCTGCACACCCAGTACAACCTGTCGCTGCCCTGGCCCAGCATCGACATGGACTTCATGAATCTCAACCAGGCCGCCCACGGCGACCGCGAGTTCGGCCACATCGAGTCCCGGGTCGGCGTCGACCGCAAGATCGTCGCCGGTCACGCCACCGACCCGAGAGTCGTCCGGCGCGTCGCGGCCTGGGCCCGCGCCGCCGTCGGCCGCCACACCGCGCGCAGCCTGCGCCTCGCACGCTTCGGCGACAACATGCGCGACGTCGCCGTGACCGAGGGCGACAAGGTGGAAGCCCAGCTGCGGTTCGGCTTCTCCGTCAACACCTACGCAGTCAACGACCTGGTCGCCGTCGTCGACGCGGTCGAGGACAAAGCCGCCGCCGAACTCGCCGCCGAGTACGTCGAGTCGTACGACGTCGTGGCAGCCCTGTGTCCCGGCAACATCCGCCACGACTCCCTCCTCTACGCGGCCCGCCTCGAACTCGGCCTGCGCGCCTTTCTCACCGAGGGCGGCTTCACCGCGTTCACCACCAACTTCGAGGACCTCGGCGGCCTGCGCCAGCTGCCCGGCATAGCCGTCCAGCGGCTGATGGCCGACGGCTACGGCTTCGGCGGCGAAGGCGACTGGAAGACCTCCGCCCTGCTGCGCACGATGAAGGTCATGGGCGCCGGACAGCCCGGCGGGACCAGCTTCATGGAGGACTACACCTACCACCTCGGCCCGGGCACCCCGCGCGTCCTCGGCGCCCACATGCTGGAGGTCTGCCCCTCCATCGCGGCCGACCGCCCCCGCTGCGAGATCCACCCCCTGTCCATCGGCGGCCGTGAGGACCCCGTCCGCCTGGTCTTCGACGCGGCCCCCGGGTCCGCCGTAGTCGTCGGCCTCTCCGACCTCGGCGACCGTTTCCGGCTCACCGCCAACGCCGTCGACGTCATCGCCCCCAGCGAACCCCTGCGCCGACTGCCGGTCGCCCGAGCCGTCTGGAAGCCCCGCCCCTCGCTCGCCGAGTCCGCCGAGAGCTGGCTGCTCGCCGGCGCGCCCCACCACACCGTCCTCAGCTCCGCCGTCGACATGGAGACCCTCACCGACTACGCCTCGATGACCGGCGTCGAACTGCTCACCATCGACGAGGACACGACCACCGAGCAGTTCAGCAAGGAAGTCCGCTGGAACGCCGCCTACCACCGCCTCGCCCAGGCTCTCTGACACGCGGACGGCACGAAGGAGTAAGACGATGGCAACAGCTGTCCGGGACGGCCTGCGGCAAGAGGTACTGAAGGCGAACCTCGCGATCCCTCAAGTCGGCCTCGCCACCCTGACCTGGGGCAATGTGAGCGGAGTCGACCGGGAGGCGGGTGTGTTCGTCATCAAGCCCTCCGGTGTCCCGTACGAGGACCTCACGATCGACGACCTGGTGACCGTACGCCTGGCCGACGGCAAGGTCGTCGACGGCGACCTGCGCCCCTCCACCGACACCGAGACCCACCGCTGCCTGTACCTGGCGTTCCCGTCCATCGGCGGGGTCACCCACACCCACTCCACCCACGCGGTCGCCTTCGCGCAGGCCCGTCGGGAGATACCGGTACTCGGCACCACCCACGCCGACACCTTCAACGGGCCGGTGCCCTGCACGCCGGATCTGACCGCGGAACAGTGTGCGAAGGACTACGAGTACAACACCGGCCAGATCGTCGTGGACCTGCTCGACGGCGACGACACGAGGGCGGCCGAAGTCCCCGGAGCGCTCGTCGCGGGCCACGGGCCCTTCACCTGGGGCGCCACGGCGCGCAAGTCCCTCGAACACGCCATCATCTGCGAAGCGGTCGCCGACATCGCGATCCACACCATGGCCCTGGCCCCCACCGCCCCACCCCCTCGCCATCTGCTGGACCGGCACTACACCCGCAAACACGGCCCCGACGCCTACTACGGCAACCCCGAACCGGGCGTGACGACCTCCCTGTGACCGGCCCGGCCCGCAGCCTCAGGGCGGCGGGCCCCGACCGAACGCCACGGCCGGCAGGCGCGCGAGGGCCGGTGGCGGACCGGTGCGCGGGCCGGCTGCCCGTATTCACCGTGAGCCCTTCACCGTGAGCCCTTCAGCGGACCCTTGGCAGCGAACGCTCTTGACGGAGGGTCCCTCCCGCGGCGGACCCGCGGAGCTTTCCCCGGTCCGTCGGTGCTCCGCGCAGGCCCCTCATGCACTGGTCGTCGGCGACGACTTGTCAGAGTGCCCACGACCATCGCGTTCGGTGTCGTCGCGCGGACATTCCGACCGGCTGGGGACGAGCTGTCCGAGCAGACGGACGCACTGCCGCGCGCCCATGGCCCGACGACCGCACCGGTCGACCGGGCGCAGCCGACGGAGCGCCCCGCGGTGTGCTCTCGACGTACAGGACCGACCGAGGGCCGCCCGGCCGGGCAGCGCACACGCGCTCACGCGGTCAGGTCGGAGACGGTTGGCCGGTACCCGTTCCGCGGCCCATCTCGGGCGCGGCCTACTCAGGCCCCCGGCAACATGCTCAGGTCGATTCGCGGACGACGAGGCGGCAGGGAACGGTGTGCAGGCCGGGCTCCGGCTCGGAACCGATGGCTTCCAGCAGCCGCAAGGCGGCCTGTCGGCCGATCTCGGTGAGGTCCGTGTCGATCGTGGTGAGGGGCGGGCGGCAGGCCAGGGCCATGATGTCCCAATTGTCGTAGCCCACGATCGCGACTCTGCCGGGGACGTCCAGCCCGTTCTCGCGCAGCGCGTCGGCGACCCCCCGGGCGATCTGGTCGTTGCCGCAGAAGAAGGCATCCGTGTCGGGCGCGGTCCGCAGGACCGCTTCGGCGGCGCGCCGGCCCCATGCCTCGCTCCACTCGCCGAAGTGGACCCGGCCCGTGGCGAGCTCCAGCGAGGAGCGTTCGAGCACATCGACGGTGTGGTGGGCGCGGTCGCGGGCGGCGGCGTGGTGGGCCGGGCCGGTGACGTGCGCGATCCGGGTGCGGCCGGTCGCCAGCAGATGCTCGACGGCCAGCTGTGCTCCGCTCCGGTCGTCGGAGACCACGGAGATGTCGTCCGGGTCCGTGGACGGCGAGAGCGCGTAGACCGTCGGGATCGGATCTATCCCCTTCAGGGGCGGCCGTGGGTCGGTGCGCCGGCCGGTCACGATGATGCCGTCCACCCGGCGGTCCATGAGGTTGCTCAGGTGGTGCTGCTCGCGGATGGCGTCACCGCGGGTGTCGCACAGCAGGACGGAGATCTTCCCGGCGCCGAGCGCGTCCTCGGCGCCGAGCAGCACGGGTGTGCTGAAGCGGCCGATGCCGTCGGTGGTCATCAGGCCGACGGTCCAGCTGCGGCCGGTGTGCAGACTCTGCGCATGCTGGTTGGGTCGGAAGTCGAGCGCCTCCACGGCGGCCAGGACCCGCTGCCGTGTCTCGGGCCGCATCCTGCCGCTGCCGTTCAGCGCTTTCGAGGCCGTCCCGACGCTGACGCCGGCCAGCTTGGCAACGTCGGCGAGCTTTGCCCGCCCGGCGGGGGGAGAACCTGGAACGGCGGTCACGCGCAATCCTTTTCCTAGATGACGTCGGCGACGCACATCCTGGCATCGTTCGCCAGTGCTGACCAGCCCCGACGGCGGTCCCGAAAATACTTGTGCGTACCCCTTGACTCAGGCTCGCCACCTTTCTACGTTTCGAGATAGAAAAACGTTTGCTCAAGCGGGTCCGAGAGGCGGAGTACCGCCTGTCCGAATCCTGGGACGCCGCGCCCTCTACTGCGCCGGACCCTCGATCCGCTTTCCCCTCCAACTCTTCGGAGAGCCATGCCCCGCCCACGTTCCGCTGTGCCCTCCTCCAAGTCCTCGGCCTCGTCCGAGGAGGGAGGCACCCCCATGGGCCCGGTCCGTCAGGGCCCGGGCGCCAAGGCCGCGCTCGCCCCTGCCACCGTCGAGGTGCGCAGCGGTTTCTGGGACACCCGCCGCGAGGTGAACGCGCGTACCTCCATCCCGCAGGGCCCCGGTCTGCTGGAGTCGGCGGGGAATCTGCGCAACCTGCGGCTCGCGGCCGGCACGGACGAGGGAGAGTTCCAGGGCGCGTACCCGTTCGTGGACTCGGACGTCTACAAGTGGCTGGAGGCCGCCTCCTGGCAGCTCGCCCAGCACACGCCCGGGGACGACAGCCCGCTCGCGGCCGACGTGGAGCGCATCGTGTCCCTCGTCGCCGGCGCGCAGCAGCCCGACGGGTACCTCAACACCTGGTTCCAGCTGCTCAAGGGCGGCGAGCGCTACCAGGACCTGCGCTGGGGCCACGAGCTGTACTGCGCCGGGCACCTGATCCAGGCGGCGGTGGCCCACCACCGCGCCACCGGACGCACTGAGCTCCTCGACGTCGCCGTGAAGTTCGCCGACCAGATCGACTCGGTCTTCGGCCTGCCCGGCAGTGGCAAGCCCATCGACGGCGTCGACGGCCACCCCGAGGTCGAGACCGCCCTGGTCGAGCTGTACCGGGAGACCGGCGAGCGCCGCTACCTGGACCTCGCCGGCTACTTCGTGGACCGCTTCGGCCACGGTCTGCTGGGTGGTGAGGCGTACTGCCAGGACCGCGTCCCGCTGCGCGAGGCGACCAATGTGGAAGGCCACGCCGTGCGCCAGCTCTACTTGCTGGCCGCCGCGACCGACCTGGCCACCGAGACCGGGGAGGCGGGCCTGCGTACCGCCGCCGAGCGGCTGTGGGAGGCGATGACCGCCACCAAGACCCACCTCACGGGCGGGCTCGGTGCCCACCACGACGAGGAGGACTTCGGCGACCCGTACGAGCTGCCCAACGAGCGTGCCTACTGCGAGACCTGCGCGGCCATCGCCTCGGTGCAGTGGAGCTGGCGGATGGCTCTGCTCACCGGCGAAGCACGCTACTCCGACCTGATCGAACGCACCCTCTACAACGGCTTCCTGGCCGGCGTCTCCCTCGACGGCGAGCACTGGCTGTACGTCAACCCGCTCCAGGTCCGCGACGGCCACACCGACACCGGCGGCGACCAGTCGGCCCGCCGCACCCGCTGGTTCCGCTGCGCCTGCTGCCCGCCCAACGTCATGCGACTGCTGGCCTCCCTGGAGCACTACCTCGCCTCGAGCGGCTCCGGCGGACTGCAGATCCACCAGTACGTGACCGGGCGCTACACCGGCGACCTCGACGGTGCGCCGGTCGTGGTGAGCGCCGAGACCGACTACCCCTGGCAGGGCACGGTCGGCCTGACCGTCGAGGAGACCCCGGGCGACCGGCCCTGGACCCTCTCGCTGCGCATCCCCCAGTGGTGCGACGAGTACCGGGTCCGCGTAGGGGACACGGTGTACGACCGGAGCGACGCCCCCGTCACCGACGGCTGGCTGCGACTGGAGCGCACCTGGGCACCCGGCGACCAGGTCGTGCTGGAACTCGTCCTCGAGCCCCGCCTCACCGCCGCGGACCCGCGGGTGGACGCGGTTCGCGGCTGCGTGGCGATCGAGCGCGGACCGCTCGTGTACTGCCTCGAAGGGGTCGATCACCCGGGCGGCGGGCTGGACGACATGGTGCTGGACACCAGCCGCCCGCTCGTCGTCAAGCACCGCCCCGACCTGCTCGGCGGCGTCACCACCGTCGTGGCCGCCGGGCATCGCCGGGACATCGCAGCCGCGGGCTGGTGGCCGTACCGGACCGCCGAGACGGCCCCCGCCGACGGTTCGTCCGCCGACGAGCCCCTCGAACTGACTGCGATCCCCTACTACGCGTGGGCCAACCGCCAGGACGGCAGCATGCGCGTCTGGCTGCCCACCTCCTGACCCCCCCCGCATCCGCTCCTCCTCTCTCATCTCCTACCGCTCCCCATGAGCCGGCCCAAGACAACGAGGTCACCCGTGAGAAACTCCCGCCGCACCCTGATCGCAGCGATCGCCGCCCTCGGCGCGCTCACCTCCGTCGCCGCTTGCGGCGGCGGCTCCGACTCCTCGGCCTCCGGGTCCGGCAGCGCCGGCGGGACGTACACCTTCTGGGACCCGTACCCGCAGTTCGACGCGTCCTCGGCGTGGGGCAAGCTCATCGACAAGTGCGGCACCGACGCCGGGGTCAAGATCAAGCGCACCGGCATGGACACCACGGACCTGGGCAACAAGGCCCTGCTGGCCGCTCAGCAGGGCAACGCCCCCGACGTGATGCTCGTGGACAACCCGGTCGTGTCCACGCTGGTGGAGGCGGGGATCGTCAACAAGACGAGCGACCTCGGCCTGGACACGAAGTCGATCCAGCAGAACATCCTCGGCGCGGGCACCATCGACGGCTCCGCCTACGGTGTGCCGATCGGCGCCAACACGCTCGCTCTCTACTACAACAAGAAGGTCCTGTCCGCCGCGGGCGTCGACCCGGCCTCCATCAAGGACTGGGACTCGCTCACGGCGGCCCTGAAGAAGGTCAAGTCGGCCGGGAAGAAGGGCATCACGTTCTCCGCGATCAACACGGAGGAGGGCAGCTTCCAGTTCCTGCCGTGGTTCTGGGGGGCCGGCGGTGACCTGACCAAGCTCGACTCGGCGAAGGGGGCGGCCGCCCTTTCCCTGTGGAAGGGCTGGGTGGACGACGGGCTCGCGCCGAAGGACGTCCTGCAGAACACCCAGACCACCAGCTGGCAGGAGTTCGCCACCGGCGACTACGCGTTCAGCGAGAACGGCACCTGGCAGCTCGGCAACGCGGCGAAGGCCGGATTCGAGTACGGCGTCATCAGCATCCCGGGGCAGAGCGGTGGGTCGGCGCCGGTGCCGACCGGCGGCGAGTTCGTCACCGTCCCGGTGCAGAAGGACAGTGCGCGCTACGACGTCAGCAAGAAGATCGTCACCTGTCTGACCAGCCCCGCCAACCTGCTGGCCACGGACACGACCCTGGCGTACGTTGCGCCCACCGCCGCGGTGCAGGCCGAGCAGGTCAAGGCGAACCCCGAGCTCAAGCCGTGGATCGACGCGGTGGCCGCGGCACGCGGCCGCACCAGCGGCGGACTGGGCACCAAGTACCCGACCATCTCCCAGCCCCTGTGGACGGCCGTCCAGTCCGCCCTGTCCGGAGGCCAGAGCCCGCAGGCCGCCCTCGAGGCCGCGCAGACGGCCGCGGGCAAGGGCAAGAGCTGACCCCCGACGTGATCGCGGCGGGCGCCGGGGGCGTGCGCCCCGCGCCCGCCCGGCCCCCCCCACCCCCCCGGCCCCCCCGTGGCG
>NZ_JBFAKW010000167.1:0-18660 GCF_040655955.1 Streptomyces sp. NPDC050263
TGGACCACAGGCCCCCTCGACCGGACCCGCCGCAGCAGCAGACTCGAACGGCTCAGCTACCGACTCTCCGCCTGAACGAATTGCGCAGCAGAGTCATGGACAAGCCGGCGCAGGAGTGGCTGCGCATCCAGCAGCGCCGCTACCACCTGCTCCTGCCGGGCCAGCACGATCTCCTCGACAAGCTCGGTCTGAAGCCGGAGACGGCCACCGCCGGAGCACAGGCTGCCACGGCCTGTGCGTCTGCTGCACCCGTGCGGGCCCCGGGTGGCCCACAAGGTGATGCGGAAGGTACGGAAGCAGTGGGAGGCCTTCCTGCGGTCGCGCGGCACAGGCCGCTGGGAGTTCCGCGGGTCGGACAGCGTCCCGACCAACGCGTCCGGTTCGACAGCGCGCTGGTGCACGCCCGGGCCTGGGCCGACGTCCACGGGCACCTGGCCGTTCCACGCGATACACGGCAGAGCGGCTTCGCGCTCGGGATGTGGCTGTTCAGCCAGCGCAACCGCGCCAAGCAGCGCGCCCGGCAAGGCGAGCCCGCCTCACCGCACCTCGGACAACTGGCCGCGATCGATCCATGGTGGAACCCGCCGTGGGACCTGCACTGGCAGCGCAACTACTACCGCGCCCGCGACTGCATGCGTGCCGGCCGTGGAGCCGACACGGTGGGCGGTCTCCCCGTCGGGAAAGACGCCCTGGGTATCTGGGTCAAGCGACAGTGCACCCTCTACACCAGCCTCCACCCCGACCAGCAGCACCTCCTCGCCGCTATCGGCATCACCCCCGAAGCCGCCCGGGCGCGAGTCGGCCCCCGTGACTCCCACCGGCTGACCACCACACCGCGCTTCGACACCGACGTCGCGCATGCCCGCTCCTACGCAGCCCAGCACGGGCACCTCGCCCCACACGCTGGCGAGGAACACGAGGGGTTCCCAATCGGGCGGTGGCTGGCCGAACACCGCCAACGCGCCCGCAAGAAGAGTGGAATGTCACCTCAAGCCCGGGTCCTGGCCAGCCTGGACCCGTGGTGGAACCCGCCTTGGCCGATGCGGTGGCAGTACTGCTACCACTACGCCCGCACCCTCCCCGACACCCCACGCGCCGCACGATGGATCACCGCCCAGCGCCAGGCATGGCCGCTCCTACATCCTGGCCAGCAGCAACTCCTGGCCGACATCGGCATCAGCGTGGGCAGGCAGCTCTCGTTTCAGCGAGGGCGCTCCTGCTCGCTGTGATAGGCGCGGGCCAGTAGCCCAGCGAAGGCAGCGGCCCGCTCGACGCCGTACCGACCACCTCGGATCTGGTGAAGCAACGCCCGGCCTACCTGCTCGGGAGTGAACCCGTTTCTCGCCAGCTCTTGAACGATCTCCTCAATGGACGGTGGTGCCTGCCGGTGGGCACGCTCGCTCACCGCACCAGGTGCAGTCCCAGCAAGGCCGGGCCTTTGATCGGCGGATACGGCAGCCTGCACCGGGGCTTCGAAGAGGAGTTGCTGCTCTTTCGGGACGTCTGCAGCCCGCCGACTCCGCGGTGGTCGCACGTCCCCCGGGAGCAGGTTCTCATCCAGTGGCCTGAGATCCAGCCTGGCTCGGACAAGGACGCTCTGGCCGAACGGCAAAGTGCCCCACACGTACGTGGCCTGGTTACTCGCTGCTGGTGTGTCCGTAGGCGTAAGGGGCCCTAGACCGGCCAGTGCTGGCCCCATTGGCGTGTGGCCTACGAGGTCGAGCGTGGCCTTGGGAGGGCTCCAGCGCAGAAGATCCGGGTAAGCGAATGTGGAGGCCTCACGCCCTTGAGAAATGTCCCACATGCGCCGTGCCTCGGAGTCGATTAGCTGGACATCTTGCACGGTGCCAGGCGGGGGGCCTGCCGTGACGACGCCTAGAAGAGCGCCAGCCATGGTGGCGATCGTGTCGGTGTCCGAGCCGAGGGTGTTGGCGGCAAGGAGCAGGCCAGCTTCTGGGGAGTCGGCATAGGCATGTGCCAGAACCGCGGCAAGCAGAGTGGTGACTGTGCCTGATCCACGTGTTGCGTCGTCGAAGCCGCCCCACCGCTGCACCAGGGCAGCGTAGGTCTCTGTTGTGAGGGGCGTTGTGGGGTCGAAGGCCTCGAGTGCTGCGCGGCATTCGTTGGCGACGGTGACGGCGGCCGAGCGGAAATCGATGCCAGCGGCATCACTCCATGTGTGTAGCCACAGGTATGCCAGTTCGTCGTCTTTTGCGATGACGTCCGGTACCTGCTCCAGCCAATCGACTGCGGGGCGCCACTGCTTGGGGCCGGGGAGTTCGTTGGTGTCCAGGGCGTGGGCCAGCAGGATGGCGTGCAGGACGGCGCCGAGGATGCCCCGGGGATGTCCGTGGGTGCTGACGGCGTTGCGTACGACGTCGCGGGTGATGTGGTCCCAGTTGGTGAGGTCTCGTGCGGACCAGACGTGGGGCTGGATACGCATGGCGGCGCCGTTGCCGCCGATGTCGACGTAGCGGGCGGCTTTGGTGGCGAAAACGTTCTGGGACCACTTGGCTTCGACCCGCATCAAACCGGTGGCTGCCGCTTTGGTCCCGCGGCCGGCGCCGAGGGCGTAGGCCTGCCAGGCAACGACTTCGATCTTCGCGAAGGCCTCGGCGTCGAATTCCCCGTCTCCGCGAATGGCGCGTGAAGTTGCAAGGCGCAGTTGGGTGTCATCGGAGTAGGCGCCTGCGGGGAGAGGCATGTCGCGTCCGTAGCGGCCTCCCACGCGCCTCTTCCAGGGCACGGTCGTGGTGACTTCATCCTGTCCGACGCGTCGTCGCACGCCGGCGGTGTCGGTCAGTTCGGTGATGAAGCCGAGTGCATCTCCGTACGCCGCCCACTGGGCTGAGGCGCGTACTGCCTCCCATTGCATGGCGCTCACCGTAGTCCTTACCTGCCGAACGTGACCGGGTCGACGATGATGTCGACCTCATCATGTCCGCTGACACTGACAATGGCCTCGGCCTTCGCTGCGTCTTCGTCGGTGAGGACGAAGATGCGCTGCAGGTGTCGGGTTGAGACGGCCTGCGGGTAGAGCACTTCGGCCTGGGGATTGGTTGGGAGGTGGGGCGCTCGGTCCCAGCGTGGCATCGTCTTCTTGAAGCCTTTGGGGACGCGGTCAGCGAAGAGGGCTTCGGCTCCGGGCAGTCCCTCGACGGGGGTGATGCCTTCGTATCCCATGTTGCCTGGGGCGAAGAGGACGCCGGGGTGCGTCATGATCACTGGATCGAAGCTGAGGACAGCCCAGAACAGGTCTTCGTTCGCCCACCAGTCTTCGCTGCTGATGCGAAGGAAGCGGTGGTTGGGCTCGCTGATGCTGAGGTTCACGTACGACCAGTACTTGGGGTCCTCGCGACGCCACTTGGTGTTCTCGTGGTAGATGCTCTCGAGGTACTCGTCTTTGGCAAGGAGCGCCCGAGCTTTGCACAGCCGCTGCACGAGGATGCCGAGCAGACCACGGTTGGTGGTGAAGTGCACCACTTCGGTGATCTTTCGTTCCTGGATGAGCGTGCTGATTCCCTCGGCGTATATGTCGCCGTCCGACGTGGGCGGACTCGGCTCTGTGGTGGTCATACGGCCTTCACGTCATAGGTGTCCGGGTCCATGCAGGCGATGAGGTCGCTGGCCTCGGAAGGCTTGTAAGTGATGGTCAAGGTCTTGCGGGCCCGTCCAGCGGACATGGCCAGCAGGCGCAGGTGCGCGTCTCGCTCGCTGTCACCGGGTTCAGTGGCGTGCGGCATGACCTCGCTGCTGAGGCCGCCGATGATCACGTGGTCGAACTCCAGGCCCTTTGCGGAGTGCATGGTCGACAGCGCCACGTTCACCGGGCCGGTGGGCCATTCCCCGGTACGCGTGAGCGGGACCCAGGCCAGCCCGGCTGTATTAAGGCGTGCCTTGACCTCGCTGAACCAGCCGCCGCCCTTGGCATGGAGGATGGCGACGGACTCGTCGTTCTCCGGGCCGAGATCGTTGAGGAACTGCACCACGTGGTCCATCTGCTGGGTGAAGGTCCCCTGGACCAGCAAGGGCTTGTCGCCATCCTCCCCGCAGGAAGAGAGGTCCGGGATCGCGGCATCGTCCGTGGTCTCTACGTCGCGCAGCAGGGGGGCGGCGAAGGCAGCGATCTGCCGGGTGTTGCGGAAGTTCTTCGACAGCAGCTTGCTGTTGTGCGGCCCCACGCTCAAGCCGACTTCAGCCCAGGTGAAGCGCTGGGGGTAGATGCGCTGGGCCGCGTCGAGGACGAAGGTGAGGGTGTGCTCGTCGGTGACGTGGTTGAGGACCGCCCGGACCTGGTTGGCGGAGAAATCCTGGGCCTCGTCCACAACGACGACGTGGTACGGGTCGTCGGCGCGCTTGGCCGCCATGGCGTTGGCCAGGTCAGCCCAGTCCCAGGCCTGCTGTTCCTTCTTCCACTCCTGGAAAGGAACGATCACCTCGTCCAGCAGCCGACGGCGCAGCGAGGCCGGCATGCGCGGGGAACGGCCACGGCCCTGCCGCTCGCACTCGATGTACTCGGTCAGGCGGTCCGGCGTGAAGCGGCCCAGGACATAATCCACTTCAGAGCGTACAAAGTCCTCGGACAGGGGCAGGGCCGCGGCCAGGGCGTCCAGCTTTCCGTTGTGCTCGTGCTCTTGAAGGATCCGCTCGTAGGGCACGCGGTCGGTGGCCCACTTGGCGAAGGTGGAGATCGTCAGCTCGACGTCGTTGCCCTTGATCTGTTCCTTGGTCAGTTCCTCGATGTAGCCGCGCAGAGTCTTGTTGTAGGTGAGGACCAGGACGCGGACGGGGCCGTCGATGAAGCCGTCACGGCGGCGGCGCTGCCAGTACCGGACGGTGAACTTCAGCCGGTACAGGGCGGTGGTCGTCTTGCCGCTGCCGGCGGCGCCCCGTACGACGAACACCCCCGGTTTGTGATTGTTGATCACCGTGAGCTGCTCGCTCGTCGGCTGCGTCGGCCTGAGAACCTTCACCCGCGCGTCCCCTCCCCAAGACTCGCTCCCCCGTACCTGAGGCCATGTTAGAAGTCGGCGCCACCAGGCAGGCTGAAGATCGGACAGGCATTCTGTCGCATGATTACGGTTAGCGATACACCGCTCACCCGTTCGGGTGACGGAAACTGATCAAGGCTCCCCAGAAACGCCCACCCGGATCGCCGAACACGAGACCGTGGTGGAGTGCCCCATCATCCCGGCCTTCTGCGGACAGCTCCCCTGCATGGGGAGACGACCTCGTCGCTGATCTGCCGCATCGCAGGCCGCTACGGGATGGAAGCGAAAGTGTTGCGGTCGTGCTGGCAGTGGCGCAACTACCCGCCAGGGCACGACGGAGGAGGCGCGCGGGCCGACGCCGAGGTGCTGCTGAATGCGGCCGGACGGCAGCTCCTGGCAGGCCTGTGCGGCGTCGAAGAAGACGTCCTGGCGCGGGCGTTGCCGTCCTGGGGACAGGAGGACGCCAAGCTGTCGGCCGGAAACAACGGAGTGCCGGCGGCGGCGTGGCGGACCGGAGGCGCGGTCGCCGGGCCGGTCGCCTTCGGCTGCCGCCTGTGCGCGGCTCGGCGCACGGGGACGGCCGTGCGGGTGGTGCGGTACGCGCCGCGATGGGAGCGGGTGTGCGCCCGGCACCGGCGGTGGCTCCTGGACGCGGACGCCGACCAGCCCCTGGAGCACCTGGACGTGCGGGGTGTGCCGGAAGTGGCCGCGGCGCAGCGGCGGTGGACGGGCGTGGCGCGGCGCGCAGCACGGGCCGGAGCAGATCCGGAGAGGGTGTTCGCGCTGGCGCACGCGGTGGTCGCCCGGTGGTGGGAACAGGCCCTGCACTGGGAGCGGGAAACCATCTGGCCGCGGCGGCTGCACCAGGTCGCGGGCGGCAACGCCGGGACGGAGCTGGAGCGGTGGCGGATCGTGGGGCGGGACGCGGTCGTCTTCCCCGAGGTGGTGGCCGTGGCCGACGCGCTGCTGGACCCGGCCATGGCCGAGCTGGTGTGGAGGGACAGCGGGGCCGGGCAGCCGCGGCCGCTGCCCGCCGACGGGTCGTTCTGCCGCCGGCTCGGTGAGCTGGTCGGGCGGGGGTGGCTGGGGCCGCTTGCCGCCACCGACTACGGCGGCCCGCTGACCTCGTGGATGGGCGCTGTCATCCGCATCCGCCGCGGCGCGGGGGGTCCGCCCGGCTACGGCAACGATCCGTGGTGGCTGCGCCAGGAGCACGAGCCCGCCACCATGGCCGGACAGTTGCGCGTCCTGTCCAAGGAGCGCAACGCGCCCGGCTCGGGCACCACGTGGCGCTCTACGGTGCCGGCCGAGCAGCGGGCGCTGATCACCAGCCTGGTCAACGACGCCGAAGAGCAGCTGACCCAGCTGCGCGGTGCCCAGTACGGCAAGACCGCCGACGCCGCGCAGCAGTTGCTGGGCAACCTCGGCCATGCCGCCACGCTGATCGACCAGGCCGTACGGGAAACCGCAGCAGCAGCCCTCGCGGCCGGGATGGCACTGGAGGATCTGGCGCGCTGGATCCGCCTGCCGGCCGATGTCCTGGCCGAGGCACTCGCGGCCCACCGCAACGGGCGGCCGGGAAAGGAGCGGTGAACAAGTGCCAGGAGGCAGGGAGGTGTGCACGGAACCGTCATCCGCAGGGCAATACCTCATTGCCCCGCACTCGTGATCAAAATCCGTGAAGCCGCCCGCCACGCAGGCAGGACGGGCTTGACTGGGGCACGTGGGCAGCAAGGACGCAGCGGCCGCATCGGGCGGCCGCTCACAGCACATGCAGACGGACACCGGATCCGAGTGGGAGGCGGTCTTCATCGACCCCATCGGGCAGGTGGTGCAGCAGCGGTGGGCGGACGCGGTTCTCGCGGTGACCTTCGAGGAGCTGGAGCCGGTTTCGGCGTTCCCGGTGGTGCCGGGACGGCGGTGGGGGCCCGGCCAGTGGTGGTCGGCCACGACCGGCCGGCATGTGGCGTGCGGGTCGGCCGCGATGCGGACGCAGCTGATGGTGCTGGACCGCGACCCCGAGGTGGTCGGCCTGGCCGGGCGGCCGGTCCGTCTGCTGTGGCGGGACACGCGCGGCCAGGTCCGCTCGTGGGTGCCGCAGCTCTTCGCCCGCCACCGCGACGGCACCGCCCTGCTGGCCGACTGCCCCAGCCACCCGGAGGCCGGCGGCGAGCGGGCACAGCGGGCCGCGACGGTCCTGGAGGAGGCGTGCGCGCAGGCCGGCTGGAGCTACCGGCGCCTTGAGCCGCTGGAGAAGACGCTTTCGGCGAACCTAAAATGGCTGGCCGGCTACCGCCATCCCCGCAACGCCGGCCGTCCCCGTCTCGCGGCCGCCGTACGTGAGGTGTTCGCACAGCCGCGGCCGCTGATCGAGGGCGCCGAAGCGGTGGGCGACCCGATCGAAGTCCTGCCTGCCGTCTTCCACGCCCTGTGGCACGGACACCTCACCACGCCCCTGGACGTACCGCTTAACGAGCGGGTCCTCGTCAGTACCGGCGTCGGCGGTGCGAACGGCCGCGGCGGCCCGGGCAGCGGGGATGGGCGGTGAGCGTGCGGCGTGGCGGCCGACCGGTGCTGCAGGTGGGAGCGCACGTCCGCTTCCGTGACAGCGTCTGGCAGGTCATCGCTGTGGCAGGGCAGCAGGTCCACCTCGCCGGTGAAACAGGCGAGAACAAAACGGTCGTGGCCGGGCATCTGTTCGCCGACCCATCCTTCGCCATCGTGGGCGCCGAGATGCCCCAGGCCGTGACGCAGTGGGGTCTGTTCGAAACCGCGCCCGAGGACGCGCGGCGCAAGGCGCTGGCCTGGCAGCGGCACATCCGCCAGGTGGAGACCGGCCTGCCCGGCGGGACGGACAGCGACGGGGCGCCCCGGGCCGAATACGACCCCGACCGGTTCACACTCGCCCAGCGCGAGGAGGCCAAGGCGGCGGAGCTGACCGCGATCGGCTTCGGACCTGTCTCCCGGACCACGGTGCAGCGCATGCGCCTGGCCTACCGCAAACAGGGCTTGTGGGGCCTGGTCGACCACCGCACCACCCGCCGTCCCAGCCCTACCGGGCGTACCGACGAACGCGTCATCGCCGCCATCGAGGAAGCGCTGCGCCGCCAGCGCGGCCGCTCCAAGGGCACCGTCAAGGGCCTGACGCCCCTGGTCGCGCAGATCCTTACCGACCGGCACGGCCGCGGCATGGTGCCCATGCCTTCCCAGGCCACCTTCTACCGGCTCGTCCACCAGCTCGCCGGTCCCGCCGAACACCCCCACCGCCCCGCCAACACCCTCCCCACCCCGGCCGGCAGGCGGGCGTTCACCCCGACCGTGGCGCTGCGGCCGGGCGAGCAGGTTCAGGTCGACACCACGCGGCTGGACGTCCTGGCCGTCTTCGACGACGGCACCACCGGCCGGCCCGAACTCACGATCGCCGTCGACGTCGCCACCCGCGCCATCCTCGCCGCCGTCCTGCGGCCCGCCGGCACCAAGGCCGTCGACGCCGCCCTGCTGCTCGCCGAGATGGCCGTCCCCCACCCGGCCCGCCCCACCTGGCCCGACGCACTGCGCCTCGCCCACACCCAACTCCCCCAGCTACAGCGGCTGATGGGTCTGGACGAACGCCTTCAGGGCGCAGCCGCCCGGCCGGTGGTAGTACCCGAGACGATCGTCGTGGACCGGGGCAAGGTCTACCTGTCCACGGCGTTCAGCGCCGCCTGCGAAACCCTCGGCATCAGCGTCCAGCCCACCCCGCCCCACGCCCCCGCCGCCAAAGGCATCGTCGAGCGCACCTTCGGCACCATCAACGCCCTGCTGTGCCAGCACCTGCCCGGCTACACCGGCTCCGACGTCACCCGCCGCGGACCGGACGCCGAAACCGAGGCCTGCTTCAGCGTCGCCCAGCTGCAGGACCTGCTGGACGAATGGCTGATCCACTACCACCACCGCCCCCACGAAGGCCTGCGCCACCCCACCCTGCCCAAGAAGGCGCTCACCCCCAACCAGATGTGGGCCGCCCTCATCGCCGTCGCCGGCCACGTACCCCTCCCGTTGAGCGGCAGCGACTACCTCGAACTGCTGCCGGTGCGCTGGCAGGCCATCACCGAACGCGGCATCCGCATCGACCACCGCACCTACGACGCGGACATCCTCGCCCCCTACCGCGGCCAGCCCTCCCCCGTCACCGCGCGCGGCTGCAAATGGGAGATCCACACCAACCCCCACGACGCCCGCCAGGTCTGGATCCGCCTGCCCGACGGACACCTGGCAGAGATCCCGTGGATCCACCGCGACCACATCCACCAGCCGTTCAACAGCACCACCTGGCAGCACATCAAAACCATCACCGCCCGCCACGGCGACCGCGACACCCACGAAGCCGACCTCGCCGACGCCCTCGACCAGCTCATGCGCCGCGCCCACACCGGCACCGCCACCCCCGGCGAACAGCGCCTGATCACCCGCACCGCACCACTGAAAACACCCCCGCCCACGGCCGTCACCCGCCCTCCCCACACTCCGGACCCGCAGGCCGACAGCTGGGACGACGACAGCCTCGACGACCTCGACACCGTGCCCAACGACCCGGAGCAGGCCGACGGCGACGACGAAACCGTCGACAACGGCGACGCGCCCGTCCCGTACACCGGACTCGGCCTCTACGACCCCGCCCAGGAAGCCCTCAACTGGTGACCAGCCCCGCACGCAACGACCACGCCACCACCGACACCGAGGTACCGCTGCCCGGCCCGCACGCAGCAGATCCGCAGTGGCCGATCACCACCTGGCAGGGCTGGCACAACTTCGCCACTACCCCGCCTCTCGCCCCGCCCCAACCCGGCGACGCACTCCGCAGCACGGAAGAACGCCTCGCCTACCACTCCGCGTTCGTCACCGTCCGCACCCCCGCCATCAACACCCTCGCCACCCAGGTCCGCACCCTGATGCTGCTCGGCCACCACCAGCAGACCACCGCCCGGCCCTCACTGATCGTCACCGGCCCCGCCACGGCCGGGAAAACGACCGCCCTCCTCGAAGTCGGACGCACCTGCCACCTCGCCCACACCCGCAAACACCCCGCCCCGCCCGGACGCACCCACCAGCAGATACCGGTCGCGTACCTGTTGGTGCCGCCCGGCGCCACCGCCAAGACCCTCGCCACCGAATTCGCCCGCTACCTCGGCATCCCCGTCACCACCCGCATGACCCAGGCCCAGATCACCAACGCCGTCTGCCACACCTACACCCAAGCTGGCGTCCGCCTGGTCCTCATCGACGAGATCCACCGCCTCAACCCGCGCACCACCACCGGCGCCGAAGCCGCCGACCTGCTGAAAGACCTCACCGAGCGCATCAGAGCGACCTTCGTCTACACCGGCATCGACGTCGCCGCCACACCCCTGTTCAGCGGCATACGTGGCGCCCAACTCGCCGGCCGCGCCAGCCTCATCACCTGCGGCCCCCTCCCCGCCCGCCACGGAAACACCCGCCCCTTCACCGACCTCATCACCGACATGGAGAACGCCCTCGACCTCACCCAGCACACACCCGGCACACTCCCCCGCCACGCCTCCTACCTCCACCAGCGCACCGCCGGCCGCATCGGAAGCCTCGCCCGCCTCATCCGCCAAGCAGCCATCACCGCCATCTGCGACGGCACCGAACGCATCACCAAAAAGGCGCTCGAAGCCATCCAGCTCGACCACCTCGCCGAAGAAGAAAACCGCCCCCGAACCCGCCAGAACGGCATGATGCGGACATGAAGACGACCACCGAGACGCCGGGCGGCGACGATTTCGCTGCCCTCTGCTGGCAGGCCTGGGACACCTTGATCCCCGCCCGCACCGGCTACCTCGCCAACGTCTCACCCCACTACGACGAGGTCCTCCACGACATCGCGCAGCGCACCGAGCACACCGGCAGCCTCGGCAAGACGGACATCGCATCCCTCGTCGTCTGGAAACGGCTCTCCGCACAAACCCGCTGGGTGACAGACCTCATGTCCCTGCCCGACACCCACGTACGAGCCGTCACCGAGCGAGCCGTCACCGCCGTCCGCGACACCAACCTCACCCGCAGCGAAGCCGCCCGCACCGGACGCGGCATCATCTGGGAACTGCCCGGCTTCCGGACCGGCGACGCCCTCGCCTCAGCCGTCCTGACCGCAGCAGCACCACAGCGGATGGCCGTCTACGACCGCCGCGTCCAACACGCCCTCGACACCCTCCGCCTCCCCCTCACCCCCACACCAGGACGCTACGGCCGCTACCTCCAACTCCTCGACGACCTCCTCCACCACGGCCCAGCACACGCCGACGGCTGGACCGCACGCGACATCGACACCGCCCTGTACTGGACCGGCAGACCCGCCCCGACGCCAAGCCGCTGACCAGCACAAACCCGCGTTAGCCCTTTAGATGCCGGAGGCCCTCGGCACGGCAGGGGCCGCTCTGCCGACCGCTCTCCTGGGTGGGTTGGTTCAGGACGGGCCGGGCTGGTCATCGGTGTCCGTGAGCAGGGGTGCGAATTGGTAGTGCCCGCGATAGGTAGCTCGGTTGACGATGTCGCGGGCCAGTTCCTGGTGTTCAGGAGAGGCTAGTCCGGCCAGCAGAACGGCGCGGATGTCGCTCTCCCTGATCCGTGGGGCGTAGTCGTACATGTCCAGCGTGGTGACCCATCGGTGCATCAGTTCCAGGACTGGTCCGAGGTGGTCGGTGGCTGCTTCGGCCAGGAAAGAGTAGATGCGCCGGTCACGGCCGAGGCTTCCGGTCGTCTCGAGGACAACGCGCAGCTGTTCCAGGCGCCAGATGACCGGGAAAGCATCATTGCGGGCCAGCGGGCCGATCAGGGTGTGCAGCTCTTCGGGTTGCGGTGCAGGTCCATTCGCGTTGTCATCCCGAGCGGTCAGCCGCCAGGTCCACCACTGCATGATGTGGTCGCGGGTATCGGGTGGCAGATCACGGTGGTGAACGACTTCGCTCAGCGAGGAAGCGAGCTGAACTCCAGCCACAGGTGAGGAGCACAGGTAGTCGACCATGGTGCTCTCGTCGTCCAGTCCGAGCAGACCTGCCAGATAGATGGCCATGAGGTGATCACCCAGTCGCCGGTGCAAGTCCCGGTGATCCTGACCGTCCACTGCGGGTGTGCGTGCTGCAGTGCGGTAGACATCCATGAGGAGGCTCACGACGGACTCGGTGAGCGACGACATGCTGCTCAGGTAAGCCATCCAGCTGGCACGGCCCAGTGCGGTGTCGAGGTTGAACAGGACCTCGATTCGGCGTCGCGTCCACGCCGGGTCGAGAGCATCAAGTCGGGTGATCAAGGACCCGGCGGTCCGACCGACGGGGCTGGCGCCCGCGGCAGCGGGCGTGCCAGCCGCGTCCAGCAGCAGGGTGTCCAAGGCGGTGAACAGCACCTGGAAGGCGGCGCCGTGTTCGCGGCGCCACAGTGCCCACGCGACGGCGGCGCGCAAGGCTGTTTCCAAACTCTCGTCCCAAACAGACTGCTGGTCGCCGTCAAGGTCGTCTTGTGGTGACCTGGCGGCGCTCCAGACCGACTCGAGTACGTCCCACAGTGCGTCGCCGAGCAGGGTGGGAATCTGCTGAGTGTTCTGCAGCGCCAGTCCCGCCAGCACAAACCGGGCAACGGCCAGGTGCAGGGTGCCGGTGTCGGAGGTATGAGGACGTCCGGTAGCCGACTTTACGAGCGGGAGGATGGTGGCCCAGCTGAGTTGCTGGCCAGCCTGAATAGCCGTACGGAATCCGTCGAGAACGGCGGCGAGGTGGTCATCAGCCAACTCGGCGAACTGCGGAGCGTCCTCCTGGTAAATGAGGGCCTGGCTGGTCACGGCGGCTTGCAGCTGACTGCAGAAGGCCTCGGCGTTCGTGCCGAACCGGGTCGGTGTGGGCTGGAACTGCCGGGCGTGACTGATCAGTTCGGTGGCGGTCATCGCGGCCAGGTTCTCCGGCGAGCCCTGCTCTTCAGATTCCGACCAGGCCAGGGGCTGGGGAATCGTGTCCAACGACGGTGCCGGACCGAGGCTCTCGCACAACTCTCGGTAGCGCCGCAGCTGCTGCTCGGGCAGGACATCGGCCAGTGCGGCATAGCGGTCTCGCTGCCAGGCGCCCGCCCACTGCTCCACGTACTGCTCCGGCGGCTCGGCGCCACCGGAAGTGCTACGGAACCGCTCCACGAACCGTTCGGTGTCCGGCCCAGCGTCGATGACGGCCAGTACCCCTTCGAGCGCAGCCGGACGCAGCGAGCTGGCACTGGCGCGGGCCAAGAGTGCCCACTCACGCCGCGACCGGGCGGCGGGGATCTGGTCGGGGTCCGTCAAGATGCTCTCCACCGCGTCCGGGGCGTTGGCACCGTGACGCTGGAGAATATGCAGGCGGAGCCTGCGGAAGACCAGCCACGGCTGGGACTCCAGGATGGGAAGGACGCGGCGGATGTCTGTGGCCGCCAGGTGGTCTGCCGTGTCGCGGACCGCCTCGGTGAACAGGGCACGGTCGTCAGAGCGCATCCCCCCGTGGCCCGGGTCCAGCACCGGGTACCACACGGTAGACAAGTCTTCTCCCTCGGCGCGGTCAGGGTCCATTCCGGTGGTCAGAAGCGCGCTGGCCAGGCTGCTGGCCAGCACATCCAACCAGGCAGTCCCTAGGTGACGGGCCAAGTCGACGTTATGCGTACGGAGGATTTCCTGGAGGTCGTAGTCGTCGATCCGGCCGCCGTGCTGTGCGGCCTGCAAAAGTGCGGTCATCACCGCCAGAGCCTGCTCGGTGTGGCCGCCCTGGGCGCAGCGGACTGCAAGTTGGGCGTAGCGGTCCGGGGCGATCAAGTAGGGGCCACGGATCGCTTCCACCGCTCGTGGCACCAGACGCGCTGCCTCCGCAGGGGACAGCAGGAGTGCCACTTCGGTCACATCTAGGTTGACCCGAGGATTGTCCGTCGAGGGGATCCGCTCGGCGATGGCCGACACAACTGCCGGAGCAGCGCTGGCCATCCGCACCAGATACGTTGAGGCCGGCCAGGCAGGAAAGGCCACCGTGCCCGCTTCGTCATCGGGTTCCGGTGCTGGCGGCGTGCTGAAAAATCCGTTCTTTTCCAGGTGCGGCAGCCACTCAGGGGTGTTCAGCAGCCCGAAGAACCGTTCCTGGGTCAGGTAGTCCTGAGGGAAGGCTCCCATCAGCAGCTTCATATCGGTCTTGCTGGGATTGCGGACAGCAGCCAGGGTCTCCAGACGCTGCAGCACGGTGACGTAGCGGGTCTCGAAGCGGTCGAGGACCACATCGAGCATGTCCTCCAGATCGGTCAGGCGCAGACGAACCGCTTCGTCCATCGGCGTCTGTTCCATACGGACCCGGTGCGCGTAGCTGTGCAGTTTCGTTGCCTCCGCCAGCCAGACCTTGCCCGCAGGACTGCCGGTTGGGATGTCCAGCCAGTCCAGCACACCCTGTACTTCGAACAGGTGCCGACGGCTCTGGGGCGGGTCCTTCCGGATGGCATCGGGCAGGAGAACCTCCCGAAGGGCGCTCTCCAGTTCCCGGAACAGGTGCGAGACCAGCATCCCGGTCGAACGCAGCGGCAGGTCCTCATCCAGCAGAGTGCAGATATCGGCGTACCAGCCCGCGGGCCCGGGGCCGAACCGGCGCAGGCGGCTCAGAATCCGCTGCCGCCTATCAAGGTCGGCCGGGCCTGGGCGTTGCCCGGACAATCGCTCCAGAGGAACCTCGCGGTCCTGCTCCTGCGACACCCGCGCCACCCCCTATCGGCCGGCCCAGGCCAGCGCCACGACTGGAGAGCCGGACCGCCCCAAGGACACGCCGGACTACACCCTGATCGTTCCACAGCCGCCCCGTCCTCGCGGCCTCGATGACCGACCTGCTCCCCGGCCCCGATCGCCAGCCACCGGCCATCCCAACCACACGGCAAGCCCCTGACCAGCACGAACCCGCACCGAACCATTAGGTACAAGAAACCATCCCCAACGCCACACCACCTCTATCAACAGACTCCCAATAACCGCAGATCAGACGCCTCCTGACCACCGCCGAGGGACCCAGAAGCGCCCTTCCCTCTTCTCAACAAATCATCAACACCACAGCTCACGCGACGCCCACCACACCAACTGCGAACCCCTCAATCACAGGAGATCCGCAGCATCTGGGCGACCGCCTTGGTGCCCTTGAGCTGCTTGACCAGGTACCGCATCTGCGCACCCGCGCTCTTGGGCGCCGGGCGAGTGAACGCCTTCTGCACCGCGGCGTCCAGGCCGTCCCCGAACATACTCATCGCGGTCTACTCCCCGGTGTCCTGATCGGTGACGGTGCCGTCCTTGATGTAGCGGGCGAGATTGAGATCCGGGGCGTTGAACTGCTCGCGAACGCCCTCGCCCCACAGCACGCTCTGGGTGCCCTCCCACTTGACCAGTCCGGGGTTCACGCCGAGCTTGAAACCGCCGGGTAGTGGCTTGCCGTCCCGGTAGGGCAGGAAGTCCAGCGGCGACGGCCCGTCGGAGGCGTAGACGGCGCAGTCCGAGAGGACCGCGACCGGGTACTGCCCGGTGAAGGCGGCGTGCTTGACGATCTTGCGGTGCATGTTGATCCGGGTCCGGGAGATGACGGCGGCGCGGATGTCCGGACGCCACGTCGGCCGGGCAAGGGCACGCCACGGCTGTCCCGGCTTCCAGCCCTCGCCACGCGGGCGCTCACGCAGCTTGCCGATGCCGCCCTTCACGGTCGCCTTGACCGCGGACACCACGATCGCCAGCTGAGGGTCACGCTGCCGGTAGCCGTCCATCGCCTTCAGGAACTCCTCCGGCGACAGGTCCGCGCCCACCCCGAGATCGTCCATCGTGGCGAGGTAAGCGTCGCGCAGGCGGTTGTACCAGCCGTCCAGGTAACGCCCGTTGTCGTAGCGCACCCACGCCTCGACCGGGCGCACCTCGTTGCCCAGTTCGACCGCGTACGCGACGGTGGGCGTGGCGTACCACGCAGGGCCCTCGGGCCGTTCACCCTTCGGCGTGAACGGACTGGGCAGCAGCGAGCCGTCCAGGTCCGCCCACGTGTCCTTGGCGACCTTCACCCTCGACAGGTCGATATGGGACAGGTCAACCAGCCAGGAGCCGGGCAGTTTCGCGTCGAAGACGGGGTTCTTGACATGCGTCGGCGCGCCCAGGCCGACCATGAGGCCGTTCGCGCCAGCGGCGAAGGCCATGTTCACGTCGATGCCCACCAGGTGAGGGCGCAGGCATTCGGTGTCGGTGAGCGGGCGGGCCCAGTCGTACGCCTCCTCCATCAGTACCTCCGCCGGAGTGCGGTGGTGGAAACGCGGCAGGTCTGCGAGCAGCGGGTGCCCGTCGGGGGCCTCGCACGGTGCGCAGTCCACCGGATCCTTGCCCAGCGAGCCGGGGTTGTGCTCGGAGTGCCGCTTCCCCGTCTCATCGGGTTCGGATGCGCGGGTCGGCGGATGCAGGGCGGTCATCAGCTCCAGGCCGGTGACAGCGGTGGAGCCGCGCGGCGTCATCACCCTCGACGCGTACGTACCGAGCAGCTGGGTGAGTTCTGCGGGCGGAAGCTGGGCGGCGTCGACCCAGTGGCGGGTGTCGAGCGCCTGCCAGGACGGGATGCACAGCTGGACGCAGGCCCGCTCCGAACCCGTGGCGGGGCGGTAGATCCTCGCCCACGGCCCGAACCCTCGCTTCGTCAGCTTCCACTCCGCGCGGGCCAGCTGTTTGATGACCTTGTGCCCCTCCGGGATCCGCCCGGCGAGCCGCTCTTCCTGGGTGAGGGCGACCGGCAGGCCGTAACGCTCCAGCGCGGACTCGGTCAGCACGAGCAGCGGGTCGGCGTCCTTGCCCGGGCCGGACAGCTTCGGCTGACCGATCCTGGCCTCCTTCAACGTCCAGTCGACCAGGGCCGGGAGGGACTTCGCGGGCACGTCCAGGACCAGGCCACCGACGCAGTACGCGAACACCTGGCCGTCGGCGACATCAACCACAGCCAGCGGTCCGTTCTCGAAACGCGGGTCGGCACCGCCAACCGGGGCGGCCTTCCTCGCGCCCGGCCGGCGCAACGTCGGCCTGGTCGTGGCCGCCGGAGGCGGTACAGCGGCGGGGCGGGGTGGGGTGTTCTCGGAAGGAGGCTCCGCAGCCGGGGCTGTGGGTCTGGTGGGAGCTTTGGCAGGTTCAGCTACCGATGGCACAGGAGCAGCAGGGACACGTGTCTCGGGACCCGCCGTGTCTTCAGGGGACACCAAGGCGTTGGCAGGGTAGAGCTGGGCGAGCTGCTTCAGCATGCGGGCGTAGGCATCGCGCTCCGGCGGCCGCGGCTCGGTCTTACCGGCCTCCCAGCCGCTGACCGTCGCACGCCGCACCTGCAGTGCGGCGGCCACCTCATCCAGCGTCAGACCGTGCGCCTGACGCAGCCGCCTGCGTTCCGCCGGGGGCGGCAACGGGGAGCGGGACGCGATGAGCGCGTCGACCGCGTCGAACAGCTCGGACATACAGCACCTCCTGTCCCACAACCCTAGCGTGAAGCGCACGTTTCGCGTACCAAACACGTACGGATGGCGTAAATGGCGGTTGGGGGTTCACGGTTGCTTCGGGAAGGGTGTTCTCGGGCTTGGGTTACTGCTGGCTCTTTAGCCGAGGGCTGCAGTTGGTGTCTTGGCTATGCCTGAACTGGCCGGGGATAGCGGCTTGGTGTGAGAGTTCTGGGAGAGCAGACGGCCGCCGTGCACCAGCCATCGCGGTGGCAGAACGCTCGGGGGCGGGCATGGGTGAGATCGTCAAAGGGCTCGAGCGGGCGTTGCTGACCCGTCCCGTGCCTACGAAGGATGCCGCTGTGCGTTTCCTGCTCAGGGCGGAGAAGGGCTCCACGAAGAACGTGGCTGTCCTCCTGGGGATCTCCCAGCGCACGGTACAGAGGTGGGTCACCACCCGGCCGGGAATGCGTGGCCGTCCCAGTGCTGTGCATACGGGGTTGATCGATGAGGCCGTCAGGGCACGGTGGCAGCCTCTGGTGCGCGCCCGTCTGCGGGCCCGCGCCGAGTCCGACGGGTTCGTCTTCCACACCAGGGCGCGGTTCGGATTCGCCGCTCCGGCAGGCTCGTCGGACGATCCGCGGGTACGGCTGATCACCCAGTACCTGTCGGGAGAAGTGGCCCGCGAGCTGTTCGCCGCCCGGGACGCCGGCGGGGGCGAGCAGCAGCAGATGGTGATCCTCGCCCGTGCTTTGGGGCATGCCTATTTCCGGGACGGAGGCCGACGTGCTCACGGCCTCGGGATCGCCTTCACCGACGTGGAGTTCGCCGATTTCTCCATCGACTGACGTGCACCTGGCTTCGGGCTCAGGACGAGGGCGGGATCTGGTGCCGTGTCAGCATCGCGTCATAGCGTCGTGCTTCCTTCCGCTCGCGCCAGTCCCACTGGATACGGCCGGTGCGCTGGCTGGCGGGCGGCTGCGGCGGGCGAAGCCTCGCGGCCTCGGCCACGCGCAGCAGGTGGGTGCGGTCGTGAGGGCCGGTCAGCAGATGCTGGTCCTGGCCGGGCGCGAGCCGGGCGAAGCACACGGCGGCCTTCAGGAAGAGGGACTGTAAAACGATCGGTGTAACTCCTGATCAAGGAAGATGCATCGATGACCAGCGACAACGTGACCGAGGCCGAGTCCGTCGAGGCCGCTGA
>NZ_JBFAKW010000168.1:0-18636 GCF_040655955.1 Streptomyces sp. NPDC050263
ACGTCCAGTACGAGGACTTCCGGCCGGCACACCGAGAGCACGCACCGGACGCCGCTCCTTGACGGGCGAACGTTGCCTGCCGCGGCACTAGAAGCGTTGCCATCCCGAGGTCGCGTGGTCCTGTTGGGCTCCGTGCCGGGCGCATGCGTCCGTCAGGGTCTCCAGGAGGGTCAGGGGGTCCGGGAGAGCGTGTTCGGGCCCCCTCAGCCAGCGGACCGCCCGGCCGTCGTCGCCCGGGAGGCTGGCCGGGGGGACCAGGACGTAGGAGCCTCGGCAGTGCCAGCGCAGGCCTGGGTGTTCGTCCATGGTCTCGGGGTGGCAGTCCAGCTCGCAGGGCCACCACTCGTCCTCGTCCTCGGGGGTGCCGCGGGTGAGGGTGAAGAAGAGCAGGCGGCCGTCGTCGCTCTCGGCCACCGGGCCGACCTCGATGCCGGCGTCGACCAGCCGCTCGAGAGCTGACCGGCCCGCTTCCAGGGGCACGTCGAGGACGTCGTGCGTCATGCCGGTGGCGGTGATGAAGTTGGCCTGCGGCTGGTGCCGGGCCCAGCGCTCGATCTGGGCGCGGTCGGTCGTGGACTGCGTCTGCCAGGCGAAGGACACCGGGTGCCGGGCGGGGGTCGGACAGCCGACCCGGTCGCAGGAGCAGCGGTAGCCGGGGGCCGGGTGGGCGGCGGGCGAGAGCGGGAATCCCGCTCCGGCGGCGGCCAGCAGCAGGGCCTCACGGCCGCCGTCGTCGGCGGCCTCCGTCGGGCCGCTCGCGCGCAGCCAGTCCGAGAGTCTGCCCCACAGGCCGGTCCGGCCGCCGAACTCCGCGCTCATCTGTCCCCTCGCCTCGCTGTGGTGCGGACAGCATGCCTCATGGTCCCACCATCCTGCGCATCGGGGGGCCGTAGCCCTGAATCGGGGCAGGTGGGACGGGTGGGGCCAGAGGGGCCCATGAGGCCCATGTGGCACGCCCGCCGGTCATCTGGGGGCCAGGCCGTGCAGGGCGTAGTCGACCAGGGTGTCCGTGTACTCGTAGGTGATCGGGCCCGTGTACTGGAGCCAGCGTTGGGCCAGCGGGGAGATGAAGAATTCGAGGGCGATGCGCGGGTCGAGGTCGGCGCGGACCTGGCCGGCCTCCTGGGCGGCGCGCAGCCGGTCCACGTAGAGCTGGATGGACGGTTCCATGAGCTTGGCCGTGAAGTGGCGGCCGACCTGTTCGTCGACGACGCCCTCGGCCGCCAGGGCGCGGGAGGGCGCCTCGAATCTGGGGTCGGTCAGCTGGTCGACGGTGGCCCGCAGGACGGCCTTGATGTCGGTGGCGAGGTCGCCGGTGTCGGGGATGACGTACGGCTCCCGGTCCGTCTCGCCGGCGTCCCGGGCCGCCTGTTCGCTGAGGTCGAGGAAGGCTTCGAGGAGGACGTCGGCCTTCGATCCCCACCACCGGTAGATGGTCTGCTTGCCGACCCCGGCGCGGGCGGCGATGCCCTCGATGGTGGTCCTCCGGTAGCCGGCCTCCGCCACGAGGGCGAGCGCCGCTTCGTAGATGGCGCGCCGCGACCGCTCGCTGCGTCGGGTGGTGTCGGGGGCCGGTTTTCCGGACTGGGTGACCATGGGTCGACGGTACCAACGGCACCACGAGGGTGAGACGGGACGTCTCGCCGACGGGGGGCGAAGGAGCGTGGGCGCGGTTACGCGTTCTCGCCCGGGTAGCGGACTCCGATCCGCTCCCGCACGGCGTCCAGCGTCCGCATGACCGCCAGGCTGCCGTCGAGGGGGATCATCGGGGACTCCGTCTCGCCGGCCCGCAGCGCGCGCATGACCTCGCGGGCCTCGTGGCGGAAGGTGTTGCGGGGGCCGTCGGCCGGGTCGGCGGCGAACTCCTCGGGGTCGCGGCCGGCCCGGTGCAGGACGAAGCGGTCGGGGTGGAAGAAGCCGGACGGGATGTCGATGCGGCCGCGCGAGCCGGTGACGGAGGCGGTGGTGCCCGTGCCGCCGCTGACGGAGCAGTGCAGGGCGGCGAGCGCGCCGGAGTCCCAGGACAGGGCCAGCGCGGTCTGGAGGTCGACGCCCTCGGCGGACAGGACGGCCCGGGCGGCGATGCCCGACGGTTCGCCGAGCAGGAGCTGGGCGAAGGAGACCGGGTAGACGCCGAGGTCGAGGAGGGCGCCGCCGCCCTGGGCGGGGTCGCGCAGCCGGTGCGAGGGCGGGAAGGGGCCTTCGAGGCCGAAGTCGGCCTGCACGGTGCGGACGTCGCCGATCGCGCCGTCGTCGACGAGGGCCTTGAGGCGGCGGATGACCGGGCTGCAGTACATCCACATGGCCTCCATCAGGAAGCGCCCGTTGTCGCGGGCCAGCGCGACGAGTTCCTCGGCCTCGCGCGCGTTCAGCGTGAACGCCTTCTCGCACAGGACGTTGCGCCCGGCCTCCAGGCACAGTCCGGCGGCCTCGCGGTGGGCGGCGTGCGGGGTGGCGACGTAGACGACGTCGATGTCCTCGTCGGCCGCGAGGGCGGCCCAGTCGCCGTAGGCCCGGGATATGCCGAACCGTTCGGCGAACGCCTTCGCGGAGGCGTCGGTGCGCGAGGCGACCGCGACGACCTCCGCGTCGGGCAGGTCGATCAGGTCCGCCGTGAACGCTCCGGCGATCCCGCCGGTCGCCAGGATCCCCCATCGCACCGTGTCCGTCGTCATACCCCGCTCCGCCCTCGCATACGTCCCAGCAGTGTGCTCGAGCTGAGAGCATAGGTGGCGGACGTGTCGGAGAGGGAGGGGCGGCATGTTGCCGAAGGGTGGGCTCGGACCCAGGGTGTCGGAGACGGCCGTCGCGGCTCCGCTGCGCGACCGGCGCCGGGCCGGGCTCCTCGTCACGCTCGTCCTCGGCGGGCTGACCGCCACTCCCCCGCTGTCGATGGACATGTATCTGCCGGCGCTGCCGGAAGTCACGCGCTCCCTGCACGCGCCCGCCGCGACCGTGCAGCTCACGCTGACCGCCTGTCTGGCCGGGATGGCGCTGGGGCAGATCGTGGTCGGGCCGATGAGCGACCGGTGGGGGCGGCGGCGTCCGCTGCTCGCCGGGCTCGCCGTCTACGTCGTGGCGACCGCGCTGTGCGCGCTGGCGCCGACGATCGAGCTGCTGGTCGCGTTCCGGCTGCTGCAGGGGCTCGCGGGCGCGGGGGCGATCGTGATCGCCCGGGCGGTCGTGCGCGATCTGTACGACGGCGTGGCGATGGCCCGCTTCTTCTCCACCCTGATGCTGATCTCCGGGGTCGCCCCGGTCGTGGCGCCGCTGATCGGCGCGCAGATCCTGCGGGCGACGGACTGGCGGGGCGTCTTCGTCCTGCTGACCGTGGTGGGGCTGCTGCTGGCCGGGCTCGTGTGGACCAGGCTCCCGGAGACGCTGCCCGCCGCGCAGCGGCACTCGGGCGGGGTCGGCGAGGCCCTGCGCTCGATGCGCCGGCTCCTGGCCGACCTGCGCTTCACCGGCTACATGCTGACGGGCGGCTTCACCTTCGCCGCCCTGTTCGCGTACATCTCCGCCTCGCCGTTCGTGGTGCAGGAGATCTACGGCGCCTCCCCGCAGACGTTCGGTCTGCTGTTCGGGGTGAACTCGATCGGGCTGGTGGTGGTCGGCCAGATCAACGGCAAGGTGCTGGTGGGACGGGTCCGGCTGGACAGGGTGCTGGCCGTCGGGCTGACGGTGGTCGTGCTGGCCGCGACCGCCCTGCTGCTGATGACGACGGGCGTGTTCGGGGAGGTCGGGCTGGCCCCGGTGGCCGGCGCGCTGTTCGTGCTGATGTCCGCGATGGGCGTCACCCTGCCCAACGCCCAGACCCTCGCGCTGATGCGGGTGCGGCACTCGGCCGGCTCCGCCTCCGCGCTCCTCGGCACGTCCTCGTTCCTCATCGGCGCGATCGCCTCGCCGCTCGTCGGGATCGCCGGCGAGCACACGGCCGTCCCGATGGCGGTCGTCCAGCTGACCGCCGTACTGGTGGCTATGGCCTGCTTCGTGGTTATGTGCCGTCCCTGGACGAATTCGGGGACGGAGGGAGCGGAGAGCTGAGCGCACCGAGACTGCGCGTCGACACACCGGAACGAGCCGGGCTCGACCCCGAGGAGACACGGCTCCTCGTACGTGACGTCGTGGACCTCACCGTCGGCGACCGACCCTGGGCGTCGGGCGCCGTCGTGGTCGCCGGGCGCGGCGCGGTGATCGCCGTGCTGGAGGCGGCGGGCTGGGCGGTGCGGTATTCGGCGTACGATCCGGCGGCCGACGCGGGCGTGGAGCTGCCGCCTGAGCGGCGGGTCCCGATGACCGTCGACACCCCCTTCGACCTGGCGTCGCTCACCAAGCTGTTCACGTCGGTCGCGGCGGTGCAGCAGATCGAACGCGGCACCCTCGGCATCGACGCCCGGGTCGGCGCCTATCTGCCCGACTTCCGGGCGGCGGCCGCGCACGACATCACGGTCCGCCAGCTCCTCACCCACACCTCCGGGCTGCGTCCCGAGCTGCCGCTGTACGACTGCGCGGACGACGCGGAGCGGATGCGGCTGCTGCGCGCGGAGGCGCCGGTCGGCGAGGCGGGCTCGTACATGTACTCCGACCTGAACATGCTGCTGCTCCAGCGGCTTCTGGAGCGGCTGACCGCGCGCACGCTCGACGTCCTCGTGCACGAGGGGATCACCCGGCCGCTGGGGATGACCTCGACCGACTTCGGGCCCTGCCCCGGCGCGGCGGCCACCGAGGACCAGCGGCGGCCGTGGGCCAAGACCGACCGGGGGATGCTGCGGGGCGTGGTGCACGACGAGAACGCCTGGGCGCTGGGCGGGGTGGCCGGTCACGCGGGCCTGTTCTCGACCGGCCGGGACCTGGCCGTGTTCTGCCGGACCCTGCTGGCGGGCGGTTCCTACGGTCCCGCCCGCATCCTCGGCCCGGACTTCGTGGAACTGCTGCTGACCCCGCCGGGGCTGGGCTTCACGGTGGACCAGCCGTGGTTCATGGGCGAGCTGGCGGGCGAGGGCGCGGCGGGGCACACGGGGTTCACGGGGACGTCCCTGGTCCTGGACCCGGCGACGGACACGTTCGTCGTGCTGCTCGCGAACACGGTCCACCCGGTGCGCAGACCGCCGGACAGCTCGCCCCGGGCGCTGGCGGGGACGCGGATGTCGCTGGCGGTGCGGTGAGCGCACTCCCTGCGGCCCGAGAAACCCGGGCGGCCTGAGAAACTCGGGGGGTGAACGTCTCCGTATCCGTTTCCGAGGTTCTCCGTGGCTCCCTGACGGAGCTGCTCGACGGGCTGCCGCCCAAGCAGGCCGCGCAGGCCGTCGAGCGGCTGATCGCCAATTACCGGGGGGCCACCCCGACCGACGCGCCGATCCTGCGCGACCGCGCGGACGTGGCCGCGTACGCCGCGTACCGGATGCCGGCGACGTTCGAGGCGGTGCGCTCCGCGCTGGAGGCGTTCGCGGACGCGGCGCCCGAGTGGACGCCGGGCGCGCAGGCGGACGTCGGCGGCGGCACCGGCGCGGCGACCTGGGCGGTGAACGCCGTCTGGGGCGGGACGCGTCCGGTGACGGTGCTGGACTGGGCGGAGCCCGCCCTCGCGCTCGGCCGCGAGGTCGCCGCCGCGCATCCGGAGCTGCGCGACGCCCGCTGGCAGCGCGCCCGCATCGGCTCGTCGCTCGCGCTGGAGGCCACCGACCTGGTGACCGTCTCCTACGTCCTCAACGAGCTGGCCGCCGCCGACCGGGCCGCCCTGGTGGACGCCGCCGCGTCGGCCGCGCAGGCCGTGGTGATCGTCGAACCGGGCACTCCGGACGGCTACGCGCGGGTCATCGAGGCCCGGGACCGGCTGATCGCCGCCGGTTTCCGGATCGCCGCGCCCTGTCCGCACAGCGCGGGCTGCCCGATCGTGCCGGGCTCGGACTGGTGCCACTTCTCGGCGCGGGTCAGCCGCTCCTCCCTGCACCGGCAGGTCAAGGGCGGTTCGCTGCCCTACGAGGACGAGAAGTTCAGCTATGTCGCGGCCGCCCGCTTCCCGGTCTCCCCTGCTCCCTCCCGGGTGGTCCGGCGGCCGCAGATCCGCAAGGGTCAGGTGCTCCTCGACCTGTGCGAGATCGAGGAGCGGCTGAGCCGGACGACGGTGACGAAGAAGCACGGGGACCTGTACAAGGCGGCCCGGGACGCGGACTGGGGCGACGCCTGGCCGCCGGTCGGCCAGGTCGGGTGCGTCACGCGGGCTTGAGGCCCTGGTCGCCGATCTCGGTGACGAAGGACGCGGCGGTGGTGAGGGGGACACCCTGGGTGGTGACGTAGGAGACGGTCGTCAACTACAGCAGTCCCGTGTTGTGGGCGGAGTTCAGGTCCGCGAGCTCGACGAAGCCGCAGGACCTGCACGCGAACACGGCCTGCGACGGCCGGTTTTCGCCGCCTCGTCGCCCGCACGCAGGGTCTCCTCAAGTGCCTTCGCCCGCATGGGCGTCGGCAGCAGTCGGATGTCGGACGCGCGAGTTCCGCATGCCGGATGCCAGGGCGGGGCTCACGTACGCTGCGGGGCCATGGATGCGAACCTCACCGCCGGACCAACGAAGATCGCGGTCGTCACGGGCGCCGGTTCCGGCGTCGGGCGCGCGGTCGCCGTCGAACTGCTGCGCGCGGGCTGGTCGGTGGCGCTGGCCGGGCGACGCGCCGAGCCCCTGGAGGGGACGGCCGCGCTGGCGCCCGACGCCCCGAGTCTCGCCGTACGGACGGACGTCTCACGCCCGGAGGAGGTGACGGCCCTCTTCGACGCCGTGCGCGAGCGGTTCGGACGGCTGGACCTGCTGTTCAACAACGCGGGCACGTTCGGCCCGGGCGGCGTGCCGTTCGAGGAACTCCCCTACGACGCCTGGCGGCACGTGGTGGACACCAACCTCAACGGGGCGTTCCTGTGCGCACAGGGGGCGTACCGGCAGATGAAGGAGCAGGATCCGCGCGGCGGACGCATCATCAACAACGGCTCCGTCTCCGCGCACACGCCCCGGCCGCTCTCGGCGCCCTACACGGCGACCAAGCACGCCCTCACCGGACTGACCAAGTCCCTCTCGCTGGACGGGCGGGCGTACGGCATCGCCGTCGGGCAGATCGACATCGGCAACGCGGCGACCGACATGACGGCACGGATGCAGACCGGCGCGTTGCAGGCCAGCGGCGAGATCGCGCCCGAGCCGGTGATGGACGTCGCCGATGTGGCGCGCACGGTGCGGCACATGGCGGAGCTGCCGCTGGAGGCGAACATCCAGTTCGCGACGGTGCTGGCGACGGCGATGCCGTACGTGGGGCGCGGCTGAGACCGCCGCCTCCACAACTTGCACAAGCGGAGTTTCGACGTCCGCACCATTGCCGCCGGTAGCGGACTTATGCTCAACTCTTCTACACGAGAACTTCACACTTGAGGCACGACAGTTCCGCAAGGAACCGTCGGCGGACGGCCGACGGACGGCCACAGGCCATACCGAGGGGGGAAGGGCAGCCGTCCCGCGACACGGGTGGGGGTGGACCTCGCAAGGGACCGCGAGGAAAGCACCGGCGTCGCGGGACGGCTGCCGCACCATCACTCGACGGCGCTCTCCTCGGTCCGCGCCGCACGGATACGACGCCTGCGCAGCGCGTACGCCCCGCCCGCGGCCAGTGCGGCGCGGTGGCCGCGAAGGCCAGCAGGGAGCGCCGGGTCGGTCGCGAGGAGGGGCGCGAGAATGCGTGCACTGCGGGACCGTACAAGGGAATTCAGCGAAACGGGAAATCGCTGCCGAAATTACTGCCGAACCGGCCACTCAACCCCTGCCACCTGGGAAAACCCCCTCCACAGCCTAGGAATCAGCTGTCTCAGGGAATTTTGATCCGGCACTTCGCATTCTCAGTCCTTACACATCCTTTACTCAGGGCGACTCAAAGGTTCCTCCCTAGTTTGTGGCAGCGCCCACAGCGGGCGCCAAGAACCTTCGAGGAACGGGATGTTTGGCATCTATCTCAAGCGCGAGCTGGGCCGGCGCAAGAAGGCGGCCCTGGTCATCGCACTGGGTCTGGCGCTCGGAATCGCTCTGGTCATCACCGTGAACTCGGTGTCGGCCGGTATGACACAGGCTCAGGACAAGGTTCTGCAGTCGCTGTACGGCCTCGGCACCGACATGACCGTCACCAAGGCCCGCACCGCGCCGACGGACAACGCCTCGCCGGGCGGCGGCAGATTCGAGTTCGACGCGAAGGGCGAGGACGACGAGGACGCGGAGCAGAGCTCCGACCGTGTGATGACGCAGGGAGGTCAGGCCCTGGCGTCCACGCTGGTGACGAAGGTCGCCGGCCAGAAGGGCGTGTCGGCGGCGGTCGGCGCGCTCACCCTGAACGTCACGAAGGTCGACGGGTCCTTCACCCAGGGCAAGGCGGAGAGCACGACCGGCAGCAGCGGCAACAGCGGTCAGGGCGGCGGCCCGGGCGGCGGCGGCAACGGCGGCGGCTCCACCGCAGCGCCCCAGGTGCAGGGCGGCGGCGCGTCGTTCGACGTCAACTCGTACTCCGTGGCCGGCGTCGACGTCACCAACCAGGACCTCGGCCCGCTCGCGACCTCGAAGATCACCTCGGGGGTGACCTTCACGGCGGCGCAGACGAACGCCGAGGTCGCGGTCGTCAGCGCGTCCTACGCCAAGGAGAACTCGTACAAGGTCGGTTCGACGCTGAAGATCTCCAGCACCAGCTACAAGATCATCGGCATCGCGACGCCCGACAGCAGCGACTCCACCACGGACGTCTATCTGCCGCTGAAGCAGGCGCAGACCCTCGCCGACGCCGCGGACCAGGTCACCACGATCTACGTCAAGGCCACCGACTCCAAGCAGATCGACACCGTCAAGGCGACGATCACGAAGAACATCTCCGGCACGACGGTCACCACCTCCGCCGACCTGGCCGAGACGGTCTCCGGCTCCCTCTCCACCGCCTCCAACCTGGCGACCAGCGTCGGCAAGTGGCTCTCGATCGCCGTTCTCGCCGCCGCGTTCCTGGTGGCCGCGCTGCTCACCTCCTCGGCCGTGTCCCGCCGGGTGCGTGAGTTCGGCACCCTGAAGGCGCTCGGCTGGCCGAGCCGCCGGGTCACCCGGCAGGTCGTCGGCGAGTCCATGGTCAACGGTCTGCTCGGCGGCGCCCTCGGCATCGGCCTGGGCCTGGCGGCCGCGTACGCGGTCACCGCGATCAGCCCGAAGCTGACGGCGGAGCTCGGCAGCACCGGCGGCGGTGGCGGCGCAGGCATGGGCGGCGGCCCCGGCGGTGGCGGCGGCCCGGGCGGGCAGTCCGCGTCCAACACGATGGAGATCGCCCTGTCGGCCCCCGTGTCCGTCACCACGATCGCGCTCGCGGTGGGCCTGGCGGTCGCCGGCGGCCTGATCGCCGGCGCGATGGGCGGCTGGCGCGCCTCCCGGATGCGCCCTGCGGACGCCCTGCGCAGCGTCTCCTGACCGGCCCCCACCCCACCTCACGCCTGACGACAAACCCCGGAGCATCCATGTACAACCTCACCGGCGTCACCAAGCGCTATTCGCGGGGCAAGGAGACGGTCGAGGCGCTGCGCGGCGTCGACCTCACGATCGCGGACGGCGACCAGCTCGTCATCCAGGGCCCCACCGGCGGCGGCAAGTCGACGCTGCTCCAGATGATCGGCGGCCTCGACCGGCCCACCGAGGGCAGCGTCGAACTGGACGGCGTCGACCTCGCGCGCATCAGCGAGGCCAAGCTGACCCGGCTGCGCGCCGAAAAGATCGGCATCATCTTCCAGTCGTTCAACCTCATCCCGACG
Organism: Streptomyces sp. NPDC050263; assembly: GCF_040655955.1. Lineage (NCBI taxonomy): Bacteria > Bacillati > Actinomycetota > Actinomycetes > Kitasatosporales > Streptomycetaceae > Streptomyces > Streptomyces sp. NPDC050263. Next base: position 9,806 of record NZ_JBFAKW010000168.1, read on the forward strand.
CTGACCGCGCAGGAGAACGTCGAGACGGCGCTCGTCCCGCTCGGCGTGAAGGCGGCGGAGCGGCGCGAGCGGGCGGCGGAGGCCCTGCGCTCCGTCGGTCTCGGCGAGCGTCTGAAGCATGCGCCGTCCGAGCTGTCCGGCGGCCAGCAGCAGCGCGTCGCGATCGCCCGCGCGCTGGTCAAGAAGCCGAAGGTGCTGCTCGCCGACGAGCCCACCGGCAACCTCGACGAGAGCATGCGCGACGAGATCATGGCCCTGCTGGAAGGCCTGTGGCACGAGTACGGGCTGACGTTCATCATGGTCACCCACGACTCGTCGATCGCCCGCCGCTCCCCGCGCCTGGCCACCATCAAGGCCGGCCGGATCACGCTGACGGAACAGGCGGTCGCCCGCTCCTCCCGGTGAGCCGAGGCCCTCTGAAGGGGCCGCGCACCGCCTGCCCGGCGGTGCGCGGCCCCTTCGCCGTCGCTACGCCTGGCCGGTCTCGAAGCGGGAGATGCGGCCGTCGTCCTCGACCGTGAAGCGCCACCTGGTGCGCATCTCGCCCCAGGTGTCGTTGCTGTACCGGGCGACCAGGGCGCGCCCGCCCCGGGACTCGTTGTCGACGTCCATATGGCCGTGGGAGGAGAAGATCTCCCGGTCGATCCACTCGTCGAGGTCGCGGTCGGAGCCGTCGTCCGCCATGGTCGCGCCGGGCGCGAGGAGCGCCAGGAAGGCCTCGCGGTCATGGGCGTTGACGGCGGTGACGAAGGCGCGGACGGCCGGATCGCTGAGTTTGGCGGTCTGAATCGTCATGCCAGCCAGACTCACACCGCCACCCGGGCCCCGCCACCCGAACGGCGTCCAGGACGGGCCGGTCGGGTGTGGGCGGTGCGACGGTGGAGACCCGTGGGGGTGTGTTGCCGTGTTTCCGCCGTCTCTGCTCAGGGAGTCACCGTGACCTGTTTCGACCGACGTGACGTCGGACTGCTGCTGCTCCGACTGGGCACCGGCGGAGTGCTGGCGGCGCACGGCACGCAGAAGCTGTTCGGCTGGTTCGGCGGGCACGGTCTGGAGGGCACCGGCCAGTACATGGAGTCGATCGGCTACGAGCCCGGCAAGGCCAGCGCGACGGCGTCGGGGCTGGCGGAGGCCGGCGGCGGCACGCTGCTGGCGCTGGGCCTGGCGACTCCGGCGGCGGGCGCGGCGGCGGCCGGCGCGATGGCCGGCGCGTCCTCGGTGCACGCCCCCAACGGGTTCTTCGCGGCGAGCGGCGGCTACGAGCACGCGGCCTCCCTGGGCCTGGCCGCCGCGGGCCTCGCGATCGCCGGACCCGGCCGGCTCTCCCTCGACCACGCCCTCGGCCACCGGGTCGACCGGGGCTGGATGGTCCCGGCGGCGCTCGGCGTGACGGCGGCGGTCACGGCGGTGGTCGTGGGGATGCGCGCCCAGCGGCTGCGCAGGCGGGAGGAGGGGGAGCAGGAGGTGCTGTTCGACTAGGGGGCTTCTGATGGATCTCCGTGGGAGAAGGAGCGGCGTTCGGTGCGTGCTCTCGGTGTGCCGGGCGAGAGTGCGTGCCGGGCGTCGCGACGCCGCGGAGATCCATCAGAAGCCCCCTAGCCGCCCCCGTCGGACCGGTCGCCCCCGAGGGCCGGACGTGACCTGGCAGGCTGCGTGCATGAGCGCTGAGCCCCTGCCGCCGCGACCCACCCACCCCGCCACACACCCCGCCGCGCCCGCCACACACCCCGCGACGCCCGCCGCGACGCCCTCCCCGGCCGACCCCGCCGGTCTCTGGGCGACCGTCGACGCCCTGTGGGCCTGGCTGGACGCCCATCGGGCGCATGCCGGGCGCGAGGGGCTGCTGTTGCGGGTGTTGAAGCTGTCGGAGGAGGTCGGCGAGGTCGCCCAGGCGGTCATCGGCGCGACCGGCCAGAACCCCCGCAAGGGCGTCAGCCACACCTGGGACGACGTCCAGTCCGAGCTGTGCGATGTGGTCATCACGGCGCTGGTGGCCCTGCGGACCCTGACGCCGGACCCGGAGGCCGTGTTCGCGGGGCATCTGGCGCGGGTGGCGGAGCGGTCGTTGGGGAACTCGGACGACCGGCCCGCATGATCTCCGGTGACCGGTCCGGCGGTCGGTCCGGTGATCGGTCCGGTGATCGGTCCGGTGATCGGTTCCTGCCGAGTTCGCTGACCGAGGACGCCTGTTGAGCGTCCCGGACGAGTGGGTCGGCTCGACGGAGCCCACCGGCGCGGGGAGTTGAAGACCTCGTCGGTGCGGCCCCCGGCCGCGCCGGCCGTCCCCTCGATGTCCGGCTTCGGTCACCGCGCGTATTCATGGAACCGTTCACCCCGTTTTCACGTACCTCTGTACGATCACCGCACGCGAGGCGGGGACGCCGAGACGGAGGGGCGGGGATGGACGACAACTCGGACAGACGCAGACCGGTTTGGCCGGCTCGGCCGTTGAGGGTGGTGGCGTCGGCGGCCACGGTCACCGTGCTGCTCGGCGGCTGCGGCACCGGGGGCGAGAAAGCGGACGAGCCGAGCCCGTCGGCATCGGCATCGGCGTCCGGGCCGTCGTCCGGTTCCGGCTCCCCCGCCGCCTCGGCCTCGGCTTCCTCGTCCACCGGTAGTGGTTCGACGTCGCTGACGCCGTTCGAGGCGGACCCTGCCGCGGTGCCGCGGACGAAGCCGCAGGCCGAGGCCCTGGCGAAGGCGGTCGCACTGCGGCCGGAGGGCTGGGGAGCGGGCTTCCGCGCCCAGCAGCCGGCCGAGAGCGCCCCCGGCACCGTCGCCGTCCTCGACGAACAGTGCCGGTGGCAGCGCCAGGCTCTCCCCCAGGGCGTCCTGGCCTCGCTGTCTCTCTACAGCGTGCTGCCGGCCGTCAAGGGCAAGGGAGAACTCAAGGTGACCGCGGCGGTCACGGTGCACTCCACGGTCCTCGACGCCGACGAGCAGTTGGCCACCACACTGGAAGAGGCGCTGCGCTGCCCCGTGCAGCAGGTCCGCACCGACGAGCAGATCGCCAAACTCCAGTCGATCGGTACCCCCTACGGCCAGGGCGGCAACGGCTACGCCGACGACCAGGTCCTGGAAATGGGTTCCTACCTCAGCCCGGACGGCGCGCAGACGTATCGCTGGGACGTCCTCCGGCTCGGCACGGTCACCGTGGCGGTGTCGGTGAAGGGCGCCGCGGGTTACTCGGTCGACGAGTTGACCCAGTACATGTCGAACGGTGTCACCGCGATGCTCAGCCGCGTGCAGTACGAGCTCGGAGGAAAGAGCTGATGGAGCCGCTGCGTTCGTCCGATCCCGCCCGTATCGCCGACCACCGTCTCCTCGGACGGCTCGGCGCCGGCGGCATGGGTGTGGTGTACCTGGCGCGCACGCCGGGCGGGGCCCTGGTGGCGCTGAAGGTCCTGCTCGCCGAGTACGCCGAGGACCAGGGCTTCAAGGAGCGGTTCCGCCGGGAGGTCGAGGTCGCCCGGCGGGTCGACAGCCCCTGGGCGGTGCCGCTGGTGGACGCCGACGCGGACGCCGAAGCACCGTGGCTGGCAACGGCGTTCGTGCCCGGCCCGTCGCTGGGCGAGGCCGTGTCCGCGCACGGGCCGCTGGCCGAGCACGGGCTGCGACTGCTCGGCGCCCGGCTGGCGGAGGCGCTGGGCGAGGTGCACCGTGCCGGGCTGGTCCACCGGGACCTGAAGCCGGGCAACGTGCTGCTCGCCCACGACGGGCCACGGCTCATCGACTTCGGCATCGCCCGGGCCCCGGAGGACACCGCCCTCACCGCGACCGGAATGGTGGTCGGCACCCCCGGCTATCTCTCGCCCGAGCAGGCCGGCGGCCCCGGCGGCGACGACATCGGCCCCGCGAGCGACGTCTTCGCCCTCGGCTGCGTCCTGGCGTTCGCCGCCACCGGACGGGCGCCCTTCGGCAGCGGAGCGGTCGACGCCCTGCTGTACCGGGCCGTGCACGACCCGGCGGACCTCGACGGAGTGCCGCCGGGACTGCTCGAAGTGGTGGAACGCTGCCTGGAGAAGGACCCGGCGGAACGGCCGACCGCAGCGGAACTGGCCCAGGAGCTGGCGGCGGCAGCCGCGGAGGCGACCGGCTGGCTGCCCGAGCCCGTCACCCGGCTGATCGCCGAGCGCTCGGCCGCCGCGCTCGCGCTGCCGGACATCGAGCACACGGAGATATCCACGGCCGGCGCCTCGCCGCAACCGAACGACACCGCGCCCGACGAGTCCGACGTGCGCGACACCCCACCCGATCAGTCGTCGGCACAGACATCCACCCCCGCGACCGCACCCGAACCCGCACCGGAGGACGCCGTTCCGCCGACCGGCCGACGGCGTTTCCTGCTGCTCGCCGGCGGAGCCGTGGCGCTCGCGGCCAGCGGTGGCGCGGCCTGGTGGGCGGTCGCCCGGGACGGCGACTCCGCGGACGGCGAGCCCGCCGCCTCCGCGTCGCCGCGGCGCCCCGTGCACACCATCGCGCTGCACGGTGACCTCACCGGTCCGCAGCGGGATTCGGGCAGGGCCCAGGAGCGCGGACTGCGCCTGGCGGTCACGGAGTTCAACGCGCGCGCCGACGCCCCGTTCACCGTGCAGGTGAAGGCCGTCGACGACGCGGGCGATCCGGCGACGGCGGCCCGGCTCGCGACGGAACTCACGGACGACCCGGCGGTGCTCGCCGTCGTCGGCACCACGACCGACGCAACGGCACAGACTGCCCTCGCGAAGTACGACGCCGGACTCCTGCCGGTGGTCGGCGTGTCCCCCGGCGGGATCAACCTCGCCCTCCAGGGCTTCCGTTCGTTCCTGCAGGCACGCCTGCCCGACTCGGTGCTCCCCGTCTACGTCAGCAACTACCTGACCGGCACCGCACGTTCACGCAAGGTCGGCATCGTCCTGGACCGTCCGTCCGGCAACTACGGGACAGAGATGGGAAGTTCGCTCAGCAACATCCTGGTCGGCGCGCAGCAGCCGTACGTACCGGAGGTGGTCAGCGCGATGCGGCGCGACTTCGGCAGCACGGTGGACGGCCTGCTCGCCGCCGGCACCGACTCGGTGTTCTTCGCCGGTCTGTACGACCGGGGCGCGCTGATCGCCGGGACCCTGCGGGAGCGCGGCTTCCAGGGCGCCCGCGTGTCCGGCCCGGCGCTGCTCGACGGGCGGTTCCTGTCCGAGGCCCAGGAGGCGGCCGAGGGCTGGGTGATGGTGGCCCCGGTCGTCGACGCGACCGTCAAACCCGAGGCGAAGGCGTTCGCGGCCGCGTACCGCGAGCGCTGGAAGGAGGCGCCGCCACGGTACGCGGCGGAGGCCTATGACGTCACCGCGATGCTGCTGAAGTCGCTGTCCGGGCTGCCGGCGACGGGCCGCACCAGGGAAGCGTTGTTGGCGGCCGTGCGGGCGGTGAAGTACGAGGGCATCACCAAGCCGTTCGCCTTCCAGAACACCGGGCGGATCGTGATCGACGGCACCGGCGGCTACCTCTGGCGGGTGGAGCAGGGCGACTTCGTGTACGGCGGCCCCGCGCCGCTCACCGGCTGATGGAACCGCTGCGGACCGGCGACCCGTCCCGCCTCGGCCGCTACCGTGTGCTGCGGCGGCTGGGCGTCGGCGGCATGGGGGTCGTCTTCCTGGCCCGCGCGCCGGGCGGAGCGATCGCGGCGGTCAAGGTGGTCCGGGCCTCGTACGCCGAGGAGGCGGGCTTCCGGGCCCGTTTCCGCCGTGAGATCGAGGTCGCCCGCCGGGTGGACAGCCCCTGGGTGGTCCCCCTGCTGGACGCCGACGCGGAAGCGGAGACCCCATGGCTGGCGACCGCGTACGTCCCGGGACCCTCGCTCTCCGAGACGGTGGACACGTTCGGACCGGTGTCGCTCCGTGCCGTCCGGACGCTGGGCCTGCGCCTCGCCGATGCGCTGGACGCGATGCACGGCATCGGCCTGGTCCACCGCGATGTGAAACCGGGCAACGTCCTGCTGGCCCCGGACGGTCCCCGGCTCATCGACTTCGGCATCGCCCGCGCCCCGGACGCCACCGCGCTCACCTCCAGCGGAGTGATCGTCGGCTCGCCCGGCTTCCTCTCGCCCGAGCAGGCACGGGCGCGCGGCGGGGAGATCGGCCCGCCCAGTGACGTGTTCTCGCTGGGCTGCGTGCTGGCGTTCGCCGCGACGGGGGTACGGCCGTTCGGCGGCGGCGCGGCGGCCGGCATGCTGCTGCGCACGGTCTACGAGGATCCGGACCCGACCGCGATCCCGGAAGCCCTGGCCCCGCTCCTCCGATCCTGTCTGCACAAGGACCCGGCGCAGCGCCCCACGCTCGCGCAACTGCGCGCAACGCTCAGGGAGGGTACGCAGGACGACACCGCGCAGTCGGGCTGGCTGCCCGAGCGGGTCACCCGGCTGATCGGCGAACGGTCCGCCGCCGTGCTGGCCATCGACGCGATCGAGCCGACGCAGGTGCCCGCGCCGGCGGCGGCCGAGGCCTCACCGGAAACCGCGTCGCCGGAAACCGTGTCGCCGGACGCCATGACGTTGACGGCCGTCACGACGACTCCGCCGGCCGCCGCACCGGGAGTCGGCCGCCGCGGCCTCCTCCTCGGCTCGACGGCCGGTGTGCTGGCGGCCGGTGGCGGCGGCGCCTGGTGGTGGAGCACCCGCCGGAAGCCGGGGACGACACCGTCGTCGTCCGAGGCAGGTCCACGTCCCGAACTGGTCGTCGCCTTCCAGGGCGATCTGACCGGGAGCCGGAAGGACTACGGCAACGCCCAGCTCGACGGAGCCCGGCTGGCCGTCGAGCAGGTGAACGCCAAGAGCGACCACCCCTTCCGCCTGAAGCTGCGCACGTACGACGACGGCGGAGACGCGACACGTTCCTCCGCCCTGGCCACGCGACTGGCGAAGGACACGGCCGTCTCGGCGGTGCTGGGGCCGACGACCGACGCGTGCCTGCTCTCCGCCGCACCCACCTACGCCAAGGCGACGGTGCCTGTCCTGTCCGTCTCGGTCGGCATCGACACAGCGCCCGCGACGGCCGGCCAGATGCAGTTCCCCTCGCATGCGTTGCTGCGCGTCACGGACTTCCTCCTCGCCGCGCCCTGCCTCCGCTACCTCAGCGATCACGTCGACGCCCGCAACGCCTTCCTCGTGGACGACCGGGCGCAGGGCGACTCCGCCTGGACCCTGTGCGACAAGACCCGGCAGGGACTCCAGCAGGGCGGCCGGGACGCCACGCTGAAGAGCGTCTCCGCCGGACGGATCGACTACGCGGCGCTGGCCGCCGAGGTGCTGTCCGCCGGCGCGGACGCCGTCGTCTTCACCGGCGACGCGCCCCGGGCCGCCAAACTGGCGTCGGCCCTGAAGTCGGCCGGTTTCACCGGGACCCGGATGGCGACGGAACGAGCCTTCGACCCCCGGTTCCTCACCTCCGCCGGCGCGGCCGCGACCGGCTGGGTCTTCGCCACGTCCTTCATCGACCCGACGGCCGCCCCCTCCACCCGCGCCTTCACCACGGAGTACCGCACCCGGTTCGGCGCCGCCCCCGGCTGGTACGCGGCGGAGGCCTACGACGCCGTGATGTTCCTGACGGCGGTCTGCACGAAGGACGGCTCGGCGGTGCGGGAGCGGGGCGCGATCGCCCGCAGACTGCGCGAGGTCACGTACACGGGCATCAGCCGCACCCTCAAGTTCGAGACCGGGTACGGCTTCAACCACGACGCGATGTTCGTGTTCCAGGTCGCCGACGGCAGGTTCCGCTACCTGGGGCAGTACAAGGACGCGGCGGTGTCGTGAGGCGGGCGGTCAGCGGGAGGTGAGAGGGGTCTCGGACTCGACGCGGGTGAGTTTTTCGGGGTTGCGGACGTAGTAGAGGCCGGTGACGAGGTCGTTGTCCACGCTGAAGGCCAGTACGCCGTCGATCACGCCGTCCACGCGCAGAATGAGTCCGGGGTTGCCGTTGACCATCGTGGGCGTACTGGTGAAGACGCCGCCGGCCTTCTCGACGCTGCCGGCCATGTAGCGGAGCACCTTCTCGGCGCCGACGACGGGCCGCAGGGCCGCCAGCTTGAAGCCGCCGCCGTCGCTGACGAAGACGACGTCCGGGGCGAGGACGTCGAGCAGTCCCTGGAGGTCCCCGGTCGCGAGGGCGGACTGGAACGAATCGAGTGCGGCCCGGGTCTCTTCGCGGGAGACCGGTGTGCGCGGTCGGCGGGCGTCGACGTGCTGACGGGCGCGGTAGGCGATCTGGCGTGCCGCGGAGGGACTCTTGTCGATGGCGGCCGCGATCTCGTCGTAGCCGAAGTCGAAGACCTCGCGCAGTACGAAGACGGCGCGTTCGATCGGGGAAAGGGTTTCGAGGACGAACATGAGCGCCAGCGACAGGTTCTCGGACAGTTCGACGTCCTCGGCGACGTCCGGCGCGGTGAGCAGCGGCTCGGGCAGCCAGGGGCCGACGTAGGCCTCCTTGCGCCGCTGGAGGGCGCGTAGCCGGTTGAGTGCCTGCCGGGTCGTGATCCGCACCAGGTAGGCGCGCTGGTCCCGCACCTGCTCCAGGTCGACCTCGACCCAGCGCAGCCAGGTCTCCTGGAGGACGTCCTCGGCGTCCGCCGCGGATCCGAGCATCTCGTAGGCGACGGTGAACAGCAGGTTGCGGTGGGTGACGAAGGCCTCGGTCGCGGGGTCGGTCGCGGGGTCGGTGACGTGGTCGTTCATGTCGTACGTTTCGCTCTCTCCGGAGACGGGGTGCGGCTAAGCGGCCCGCTCGGTGCTGGACGGCGTCTGTTCCGGCTGGGACGTTTCCACGCGGTCGGTGCTGCCGCCGTGGGGCGCGCGGGAGGGGCGGGAG
>NZ_JBFAKW010000169.1:0-18214 GCF_040655955.1 Streptomyces sp. NPDC050263
GTAGCTCCGCTACGAGGACTCTCGCCCGGCACACCGAGAGCACGCACCGAACGCCGCTCCTTCTCCCACGGAGATCCATCAGAAGCCCCCTAGCCAGATGATCGATTGCAAGGGGGTTCGGTGGTCGCAAGCGGTCAGTGCGCGCACGACCGGCCGGCCGCGCATGAACCTGGCTCCACTCATCAGGCTCCCTTGGAATCGATCATCCAGGGAACCGGGAGGCGCTCTACCGGCGGACCGCCGAAATCAGTCCGCCGGGCCGCTCCTCGCGCTGCGGCGGGGTGCTGAACGGGCGGCCGTAGGCGGCGGCGCGCTCGCGCAGGGTGTGGCTGTCGGCCTCCCAGCCGTGCCCGGCCAGCCAGCCCACCGGGTCGTCGGGCATCTCCGAGACCCACATGGACGCCGCAGATCCCGGCGCGGCGTCCGCGCCGAAGCGCTCGATCACACCGCGCGAGCCCAACGTCAGCCCCATCCGACTGCCTGCCGCCGACTGCGCGCCGATCCGGGCCAGCAGCAACTCCACCGCGTTCTCGGGCAGATAGATCAGCAGTCCTTCGGCGATCCACACGGTCGGCACCGCCGGGTCGTGCCCTGCGGCGGCCAGCGCGGCCGGCCAGTCCTCACGCAGATCCACCGCGACGGTGATCCGCTCGCACCGTGCGACGGCCCGCTCCTGGCGCAGCACCGAAGCCTTGAAGTCCAGTGGCGCGGCGGTGTCGACCTCGAACAGCCGGGTGCCCTCGGGCCAGTCCATCCGGAAGGCGCGGCTGTCCATGCCGGCGCCGAGCAGCACGACCTGCCGGACCCCGGACGCGGAGGCCTGCCGCAACAGGTCGTCGAGGAACTTCGTCCTGATGACGATGGAGAACGCCACAGCCAGGCGGCGGCGTCGCGCGGCCTCGTCATCGGGCAGCGGCGGCGAGGAGGGCCACAGGCCGCCGGCGGCGGCGAAGGCCTGTGCCAGTGGGTCGCGGAACAGCGCGTTCTCCCGCTCGGTCTCCAGCGCCCGCACCCTGGCCACCCCCACCGCCGTGGCCCACACTCCCGACGGCTGCGCCCGCTCCTGCTCATCAGTCACCGCGCCAGCCTAGATGATCGATTCCAGGGGGCCCGATGAGTGGAGCCGGGTTCCTGCGCGGCCGGCCGGTCGTGCGCGCACCGGCCGCCTACGACCACCAAACCCTCGGAACCGATCATCTGGATCCGTCACACCCCGCTCCCGCTCCTGCGGATCGTGCCGTCGAAGACAGCCAGGAACGCCGCTGCTGGTCAGCCCCGAACCGGCCGGCGTCCTGGCCACGATCATCACCCGCCTGCGCAACAGCGTCACTCCCGTTCATCCGGGCGGACGCGCTGCGGAGGCATCCGGGCCGTCGGGGGCGGCCGGTCCCGCGGCGTGGTCGCCGGGTACCGATGCCCGGCCGTCCTCGGTGACAGGGCATGCGGCAGCTTGGGGGCGGAGCGGGACGCCGTTGGCGCGCAACACCTCGCGGACGCCCAGGATCAAAGGGAAGACCTCATGATTGCGGTCCTGACCCTGCTCTTCCCACGCCCGCTGCTCAGCCTCAACTGCCGTGCGGTCCTCCGCGAACACCCGCTCGGTGAAGCGCCTGATGAGCGGCCACGCCAGATTCAAGGCCCCTGGAATCCCGGGCTTCTCGATCATGAGCAGGCCATAGGTGTGACACCTGCGCTGCTCGGCATCCTCGGGCACGTACGCGGCCCAGAGGCGGAAGGCCGGACGCTCGGCGCCCTCCGGGACAAGGTCGAGTGTCTGGTACGGGTATTCGGTACGGATGGTCATGACGTCGCTCGAGTCACCGCCACCGATCCTCTCCGCGGCCAGCAGGCCGGCCGCCCGGTTCCGCTTCCCTCCGGCATGGGTGAACAGGTATCGGGCCTCCACCGACCGCGGGCAGGTCCGGTATCCCAGCAACTGGGGCTGGAGCCTGCCGACGACGCCCCGGTGGAGGAACTGATGATTCATGTCGAGCAGGTTCTCGTGCATGAACGAGTAGTGGCAGTGCACGGTCCGGGAGAAGGTCATGGTCTTGTACTCCGCCGAACCGTAGGCCGGCAGGTCGGGCAGGGGAGTGACCGCGGCCTTCTCCGCATCGCCCGGGAAAACGAACACCAGGCCGTACGCCTCGCGCACGGGATAGCCGCGCACGCCACGCGGCGGCCGGCCATCGCCCTTGGACAGGTACGGGATCTGCGAGAGGCGGCCGTCGCCGCGATAGACCCACGCGTGATAGCCGCAGCGCAGGGTCTCGCCCTCCACGGCCCCCATGCTCAGCGGCACTTGACGGTGGGCACACCGGTCCTCCAGCGCGTGGACGGCACCGCTCTCCCCGCGGTAGAGCGCGATGCGCTCTCCGGCGAAGGCGGTCGCGAGCACCCGCTTGCTGCGCACGCTCCCGGACAGCGCGACCGGATACCAGAAATCCGGGTTCGCCCCGATGCGCCGCAGGTCGACCATGCATACCTCTCCCTCACCCGTGGGACAGAGCCCCCTCCATCCTGGCGGCCGCCCGCCACCGACGCACTGTCCAGCGCATCCGGACGAGTGAGCGATCCCAGCCCTCGGCACGAGAGGTCACGCCGATGCGCTGGTCTCATCGTTCCAGGGGGTGCCTGGCACGACGGGTACGGGCATCAAACCGCCCCCGGCACGCCTTCCGACCCGCCCGCGGAAGAAGACGCCCTGCGGGCGGACATACTGCTCTCCTCCTCCGCCGATGGCCCCTTGCACGACGGGAGCGAGGACGACGACACGGAGGACGAGTCGGAATAGTCAGCGCTGCGGCACTGGAGCCGCCCCCGCTCCGCCCCGGACCTCCTGGGTGGCTGTGCCACTCCCGGCTGTCAGTGCCGGGTGGGAAACTGCCCGGCATGATCGAACCGAATCCGAAAGCGGACCTTCTCCGGTACCTGCAAGAGGGGCGTGACGCCCTGGTGTGGAAGCTCGACGGCCTCTCGGAGTACGACATCCGCCGTCCCCTGACCTCCACGGGCACGAACCTGTTGGGGCTGGTCAAGCATGTCGCCGGCGTGGAGCTGGGGTACTTCGGCGACACGTTCGGGCGGCCGTTCTTCGACGGGGAGCCGCCGTCCTGGTGGTATACCGAGGAGTCAGAGCCCAACTCGGACATGTGGGCCGCCGCAGACGAATCACGGGAACAGATCGTCGGGCTGTATCGCCAGGCATGGGAGCACTCCGACAGCACGATCGCGACGCTGACGCTTGATGCGATCGGTCAGGTCCCGTGGTGGCCGGAGGAACGCCGAGAGGTGACGCTGCACCACATCCTGGTGCGCGTGATCTCCGATACTCAGCGGCATGCCGGTCACGCCGACATCGTGCGAGAGCTCATCGACGGATCCGTCGGATGCCTGCAAGGCAAAGACAACATGCCGCCAGGGGACCAGGCGTGGTGGGAGGGCCACCGGAGCCGGCTGGAGCGTGTGGCGCGGGAAGTCGACGGCTGACTCGCCGTGCTGCCGACCCCGTTGGCTCCGGGGTCGGCCATGCGGCGCCGTTCGGAGCCCGCCGGACCGACCTCCAGGCCACGTCGTGGGTGCGCCGAAGCGCCCGCAACGGCATGCCCATCCGGTGATCACGCCCGATCGCCGCGTACAACTCGTCCTTCGGCCCCGAGTTGCCCGGGCACCGCAGCGTCGGCGAGTGCGCCCAGGCCGACCTCGACGCCTGGTTCGCCCAGGACGCCACCGCTCGCCGCGTCGTCCGAGCGTTCCTGCGCTGGAGCACGGACCACCAGGTCATGCCCCGGTTGAAGGTCCCCACGATCCGCACGGAGCGCCCGGCCCCGATCAGCCGGCACCACCGCATCGCCCCGATCCGCAAGATCATGAACGGCGACGATCTCCCGCTCTCGGAACGGATCGCCGCAGCCCTGATCCTCCTCCATGCCCAGCCCGTCCGTCGGTTCGTCCGCCCGTACAGCCCATGGACCCCGCCACCCTGGGCAAGCGACCGACCACCGCGACAGGCCGGCCGGGAAGCACTGCGTACGCGTTGACCACATACGGTCATGAAGTTCCGTCAACGCCCGGATGCCGCAGTGACCGATTCGATGGCACCGCGCCAAGTCCTGCGATATCCCTCGCGAAGCGGCCCGCCGACAACGGCGAGGATCTGTGTTGCAGCGTCGATCATGGGGATCGGGTCTCCCGACGTGCACAGCCGCAGGTGTCCTTCGAGCAGGGCGGCCCCACGCTCCCGGTCCGCCTCGAGAAGGCGCCGCGGCAGCCATTTCCCGCTGCCGATCCATGCCTGGTGGTAGTCGCAGAGCAGATCTGCCGCCGCACTGAGAACGTCCCCGGCCACCGCCAGGCGCTCGATGCGATCGCCGGCATCGGCGAGATCGTCCAGAGCATTCGTCAGCCCGTACCTCTTCGTCTCGACCGTCTCCGGCGCCAGCGCCGGAGGACCGTTGCGGAGGTCCGCCTCAGCCCGGGCACGGGCGTTGCCGGCCTCCCCAGCGGCGTCAACCAGGACGAGACCCCTGGCATACACGCTCTGAAGGACCGCCCGGCGTGCGGCGACGTCCGCCGCGAAGAGCTCCGCGAGACCGGCACGGGTGTGGACGAACAGTTCCACGACACGTCCCTCGAACCGGATCGTCTCCCGGCAGGTCTCACCGCCGTCCCCGATGAGCACTGCAATGTCCAGGTCACTGCCGGCAGTGGCTCGCCCCGCAGCCGCGGACCCGCCGAGGACCGCGGCAAGCGCATCAGGGAAACGATCACGCACGAGGCGTCGGGCCTGGTCGATGGGGTCCATGTTCATGGCGACAAGGGTTTCAGGAACCTTGGGCGCCGACGACCAGGTTTCCGGTACCACGGCTTGACCGTTGCGAACCGTGATGCACCCAGGGCCACGCGGGCGCATTCCGCCGACTCGAGCGTGCAGAGTGCGACTTGGAGGCGTTGAGGGCACCGCCTCGCAACGCGTGGGAACGGCTGCGTGACCGATCGGAGCCTGGGCGACAACGAGTCCGGGCGACACTGGTTGCGTGATTATCGAACGCGCGTATGCCCATCTCGCCTCGTACGACGAGGAAGCCTGGCCTTGGTCGGTGCCCTGCGTCCGGCAGCTGCTCGACGAAGGGCTGCGGTTCACAGCACCGGTGACCTTTCTGGTCGGTGAGAACGGCTCGGGGAAGTCGACCCTGGTCGAGGCGTTGGCGGAGGGGTTCGGCCTGGACTCCTACGGCGGCTCCCATGACTGGCGCTACGCTTCCCCGCGCGGCAAGTCGACCCTCGGCGAGCGTATGAAATTCGACGCCGCCTCGGGGCGCGGGCGACGTATGGTCACCAGCTGGTCAGATCGCAAGGGCTTCTTCCTGCGTGCCGAGACCGCGCTGGACGCCCTGGGCCGGGAGGGGTTCTCGCCGGACCGTGTCAGCCATGGTGAGGGCTTTCTCGCGGCGTTCCGCGGGAAGTTCCTTCACGCCGGGCTCTATGTTCTCGACGAGCCGGAGGCAGCGCTCTCCTTCTCTTCGTGCCTCGAGCTGATCGGGCACATCGACCGGTTGGCCAAGGAGGGCGGCCAGGTCATCTGTGCCACGCACTCCCCGTTACTGACCGCACTGCCGGGCGCGGACATCATCGAGGTCGGTGAGCACGGTATGCGGAGTGTCGCCTGGCGGGAGCTCGGCGTCGTGGATCACTGGCGCCGCTATCTCGCCGACCCGCACACCTATCTGCGGCACATCGTCGAACCGTAGGCGGCTCCGCCTCGGCTCCGCAGGTCGACCAGGAGCACGGCAAGGCACTCGCTGTGTGCTGCGTCGAGCGTCAGTGCGAGGATTCCGATGTGAACGATCTCCACTTCCGTCTCGCCGACGAGACCGATCTCGCCACTCTCGTTCGTCTGCGCGACGACGCCGCCCGGTGGATGCTCGCCCAGGGCATCACCGGCCAGTGGCAGCCCGGCCAGTTGAACGAGGAACACTTTCGCAAGTCCATGGCGAGTGGCGAGGTCTGGCTCGCCGAGGCCGACGGCCGCACGGTCGGGGCATGGGAGCTGTGGTGGCAGGACGAGGACGCCTGGGGACCGCAGCCGCCGGTGGCCGGCTATGTGCATCGGCTGATGGTGGACCGCAGCAGCGCCCAGCCGGGGACGGGGCGGTTTCTGCTGCGGGCTGCGGAGCGCCGTGTTGCCGCGGCGGGGCGGGCGGTAGTGCGTCTGGACTGCCTGGCCGGCAACACGCGCCTGAACGCCTACTACCTGGACGCCGGCTACGGGGTCGTCGGTCACAAGGCGGGCAAGCCGCAGCCGGGTGGTGCGCCCAAGTCATTCACGCTCCTTGAGAAAGACCTGCGGGTCGGCGGCGAGGGCTGAGCGAGGGTGGCCGGGGGAGCGCGGTGGGCGAGGATCCCGGGTGACTGTTCAGTCCTGGAGCGGTGAGAGCCCGGCCTCTGATCCGGGCTGAGCCTCGAGGCCTCGTCTGCCCGTGGTGGGAGAACGAGAACGGCGAGGTCGGTCGGCGCATGCGGCGGCAGCGGCCACCTTGCTGAGAGTAGTCCGGGTAAGGCGGCTCTGACCTCGGTGGATGGAACGTGTTCCGCGCACAAAGATGCGTCAGTACGTCGTTGACCGGCGATCCGCGGCAGGGCCAGGGTGGTGGAGCCACATCGGATCCCGACCGCCCGTTTCCGGTCACCGACCTGTGCGTAGGAGGCCGTGATGCTCCGTACAGACACCCGTGAACACCCCGAGTCCGCAGCAGACCACGAGGCCGCGACCGCAGCCCCGGACGGCTGCTGCGAACTCCTCTTCCAACGCTGCCGCTGGTGCGGCACCGCGGCCTACCGCCGCTCCTTCTGCCGGGCCTGCGGGTCCACGGCCTTCACCCGGGAGCGCAGCGAGGGCTCCGGGGTCGCCGTGCGCCGAAGCGGCCATGTCCCGCTCAACACGTGGTTCGTCGCCATGGACGAGGGCTTCAACCTGCTCTGCCAGGTCACCGGGACGGCCCCGGTCGCGGTCGCGATGGGCGCACGGGTGCGTGTCGTACGGTCCGTCGCCCCCGTCGACCAGGGCCTGCCCCTCGTCGAACTCACCCACCCGGCACCGCCTCTGGAGCGTTGGTGGTAGCGGGAGGCGGCCCAGGCACAGCCACCTCGCACGCGCGGGACGACCAGAGAGGAGGGTGCGTGGGCACCCAGCACAACACTCCGGACGAACGGTTCGGCGTTGTCGACGGAGGGGGGCGGGGCGCGCTGGAAGGATTGCGCGTCGCCGACTTCTCCCGCGTCCTCGCGGGGCCCTACGCCACGATGCTCCTCGCCGACCTCGGCGCGGACGTGGTGAAGGTCGAGCGGCCCGGCATCGGGGACGACACCCGGGCCTGGCATCCGCCGGCGGACCGCGACGGCACGTCGACCTATTTTCTGTCCGTCAACCGGAACAAGAGGTCCGTCGTCCTGGACCTGACGACGGAGACGGGTCTGGCACACGCCCGCGCCCTGGTCGCCGAATCCGACGTGCTGGTGGAGAACTTCCGCCCGGGCACGATGGAGCGGCTGGGGCTCGGTCCCCGTGAACTCCGTTCCCGGCACCCGGGGTTGGTCTACTGCTCGATCAGCGGCTTCGGCAGCGGCGCGGGCGCGGCGATCCCCGGATACGACCTGCTCGTCCAGGCCGTCGGCGGTCTGATGAGCGTGACCGGGGAGGCGGACGGCGGGCCGGTGAAGGCGGGCGTGGCGCTCGTCGATGTGATCACCGGCCTGCACGCCTCGCTGGGCATCCTCGCGGCCCTGAGGCACCGAGATGCCACGGGTGAGGGCCAGTGCGTGGAGGTGAACCTGCTCGGCTCGCTGCTGTCGGCCATGGTCAACCAGGCGTCGGCGTTCGCCGTCGCGGGCGTGGTTCCGGGCCGTATGGGCAACGCGCACCCGAGCATCGCGCCGTACGAGACCTTCCCCGCCGCCGATCGTCCGATCGCGCTGGCGGTGGGCAACGACCGGCAGTTCGCGGCGCTCGCCGAGGCAGTCGGGGACCCCGGTCTCGCCGACGACGACCGCTTCCGTACCAATGCCGACCGGGTCGCCCACCGCGCCGAACTGCGCGACATCCTGACCGAGAGGCTGGCCGCCGCCGGCGCGGACCACTGGTCGGCCGTCCTGCTGGCCGCCGGGGTGCCCGCCGGGCCGGTCAACTCCCTTGACGAGGCATTCGACTTCGCCCGGAAGCTCGGTCTCCCCGGCATCGTCGACCTCCCCTCCGACGCGGGGGAGGGCAGGCCCTCGCGCCAGGTCGCGTCCCCCATCGCGCTGAGCGGCACGCCCGCTCAGTACCGCCTCCCGCCGCCGCGCCTGGGACAGCACACCGCCGAGATCCTCCGCTGACGTTCCCACCGCACTCCCGCGCCGAAGGGAGCGGCTGGATGACCGCTCGCGGCGCGGACACGACCCAACTCACCACCTCGAACACCAGGAGCTCACGATGAGCGGCGCCAAGCCGATGAAGGACCCTCTCGACCTGCTCGATCTCTCCTCCACCCTCACCGACGAGGAACGCGAGATCCAGGCGACCGTCGCCAAGTTCCTCGCCGACCGGGTGCGCCCGCACATCGGCGAGTGGTTCGAGAACGCCCACTTCGCCCGCGAACTCGCCCCCGAACTGGGCAAGCTGGGCGTACTCGGCATGCATCTCGACGGCTACGGCTGCGCCGGGACCAACGCGGTCAGCTACGGCCTCGCCTGCCTGGAACTGGAGGCGGCGGACTCCGGCTTCCGCAGCTTCGTCTCCGTGCAGGGCTCGTTGTCGATGTTCTCCATCTGGAAGTGGGGGTCGCAGGAGCAGAAGCAGGAGTGGCTGCCCCGGCTCGCCGCAGGCGAGGCCATCGGCTGCTTCGGCCTGACCGAGCCCGACTTCGGCAGCAACCCCTCCGGGATGCGCACCAGGGCCGTCCGTGACGGCGGGGGAGACTGGATCCTCAACGGCTCCAAGATGTGGATCACCAACGGCGGCATCGCCGACGTGGCCACCGTCTGGGCACAGACCGAGGACGGCATCCGCGGCTTCCTCGTGCCGCGCGGCACCCCCGGCTTCACCACCCAGGACATCAAGCAGAAGATGTCGCTGCGCGCCTCCATCACCTCGGAGTTGTCCTTCGACGACGTACGGCTGCCCGACTCGGCGCGCCTGCCGCTCGCGGAGGGTCTGCGCGGACCGCTGTCCTGCCTGAACGAGGCCCGCTTCGGCATCCTGTTCGGCGCGGTCGGCGCCGGCCGCGACTCGCTCCAGGCGGCCATCGAGTACGCCGACTCCCGCGTGCAGTTCGACAAGCCGATCAGCGCCTTCCAACTCACCCAGAAGAAGCTCGCCGACATGACCGTGTCCCTGAGCGGCGCGGCCCTGCTCGCCCTGCACCTGGGCCGGCTCAAGGACCAGCACCGCGTCCGGCCCGAGCAGATCAGCGTCGGCAAGCTCAACAACGTCCGGGAAGCGCTCGCCATCGCACGGGAGTGCCGCACCGTCCTGGGGGCCAACGGCATCTCCCTGGAGTACTCGCCGCTGCGGCACGCCAACAACCTGGAGTCCGTGCTGACGTACGAAGGCACCAGCGAGATGCACACCCTGGTCGTCGGCCAGGCGATCACCGGCCAGGCGGCGTTCCGCTGATCACCGAGAGTCGGGGGAGGGCACCGGTGAACATCGTCGTGTTCGCCGGACCCCGGGCTCGACGCCCTCCGCAAGGTCCCGGCGACGGGCGCTGACGGGGGATCCACCTCTGCGACGACAGGCTGCACGGCGCCGACGCGCTGACCACCGCGAAGGCGCCGGCAGCCGCCGTGCGGAGGGGGGAGGACGCCGACCCGGCGACGGCCGCCGACGCGACCACCGACGGTCGGGCGAGCGCGGTCCCCGCAGTCGTACCTGTTCCCCCGACGGGGCCGGATCCTGGTGACCCGTTCCCGTGGGGTGGAAGCCGCCCCGCGTCCCCCGCGAGCCGCCGGAATCCGCATCAGGGACGACGGCTCGGCCGCCGGCAGCTTGCCTCTTCGACGTCCTCGTGCTCGTCGACCACGACGGGGAACGTGGCAACGCATCCACATACGAACTCCTGGCCGCCGCACGGCGGTCGGGCGACCCGGCCGCCGCCGTCGCCGGAACTCCCGGCACGGCGGTCCGTCTCAGGGATTCCCTCGCTCGCCACGGCGCCACGAGCGTCCACGCGGGGGATTCCACCGACGCGGCCGGGTTTCTCGTCATGCTCGCCGTCGACGCCCTGGTGCGCGCGGTCCGGGAAACCGCTGCAGCCGCCGCTCCGGTGTCACGACGGACGACCGGGGCGCCCGCGCGTCTTGCGAGCCGAGGTCCGCCGAGCCGTACGAGACCGGGTGCCGGCGGCGGCGAGTTCCGCGGTGAGCTGTGCGCCGCAGGTGCCGCGGGCGACGACGGGGAGGCGCTCGTGCGGCGACCGGCGCAGGATGTGCTCCGCGGCGACGCGGCTGATCCCGGGGCGCGCGCCCGTCATCACGGCGGTGCGCTTCATGGCCCTGTCACCAGGAGTGGCGACAACCAGGCTGATGCGGTGCCGCGCGGCGAGAACGAACGGCCGACGCCGGCCGCACCGTGACGGCCGGCCGCCGTGGCCCGGGGACTGCGCCGCGCGGAACCCCCTCGGTCCAGGTCGTCCTCGGTCCAGGTCGTCGGCGCTCTGGCCCGGGTGGCCCTTCGGCCCTCGTGCGCCGAGCGGGACCGGCTGTACCTGAGCGCCGGGTTCCTGTCTCCGTGCTGCCCGTTGCGGTACGTGCTCGCGCATCCCCGCCCGGCCAACGCGGACACGTCACACGGGCCAGGGCGTCAGGCGGCGCGGTAGCTGAAGAACCCCTGCCCCGACTTGCGGCCCAGCAGGCCCGACTCGACCATGCGGCGCAGCAACGGGGGAGGGGCGTACAGCGGTTCGCGGTACTCCTCGTACAGTGCCTCGCCGATCGCCGCCACGGTGTCCAGGCCGATCAGGTCGGCGAGGTGCAGCGGGCCCATCGGGTGGGCGCAGCCCGCCGTCATCCCCGTGTCGATGTCCTGCGCCGTCGCCGTACCGGAGCCGACCATTCGCACCGCCGCCAACAGGTACGGAACGAGGAGGGAGTTGACGACGAAGCCCGCGCGGTCCTGCGTCACGACCGTGGTCTTGCCCAGGACCTCGTCCGCGAAGGCCCGTACGCGCAGTTCCGTGGCCTTCGAGGTCTGCAAGGAGGGGATCACCTCGACCAGCGGCATGACGGGAACGGGGTTGAAGAAGTGCAGCCCGACCACCGCCTCCGGCCGTCGGGTCACGGCCGCGAGCCGGGCGATGGGGATCGAGGAGGTGTTGCTCGCCAGGACGGCGGCCGGATCGGTGACCTCGTCCAGCTGCCGGAACAGCGCGGTCTTGGCCGACTCGTCCTCCACGGCGGCCTCGATGACCAGGTCCGCACCGGCCAGCCGGCCGAGGTCGGCGGTGACCGAGATTCCCGCCAGGGCATGTGCGCGCTCTTCCGGGGCGATGGTTCCGCGCTTCTCGGCTTTGAGCAGGGAGTCCGCAACGCCCACAAGTCCCGCTCGGGCCCTGTCCTCGGTCACGTCGCACAACGTGACGCGCAGCCCCGCCCGGGCGCAGACCTCGGTGATGCCCCGGCCCATCTGCCCGGCGCCGACGACTCCCACGTGCTTGATCGATGTCATGTGTTCCTCCGCGTGTCCCTCCGCCCGGGCGATCGATCGACGCCGCCGCGGGCTGTGGTGCCATGTTGAGCGTAGGCCGGTACAACCCCTCTGACCTGCTCGGACAGTGCGTATTCCGCGCACAAACATGCGTCGGTTCGTCGTGGACCGGCTGTGCCGCACGGGCCTGACGGCGCTGCCGAGAGGGCCGTGGAATCAGCCGGCGACGGTCGTGGGGGCGGCCGCCTCCCGCAGGCGGCGGATCACGCCGCGCACCGCGGGCGAGGTTTCCCCCGTGCGGTAGGCGCCCACCAGCCGGGTGGTGAGCGGTACGTCGGCCAGCGGACGGTAGGCGACACCCGGTATCCGGACGCGGCGCAGCGAGTCCGGCACGAGCGCCACCGCGAGACCGCCGCCCACCAGTGTGAGTGCGGCGATGAAGTCCCGTACTGCAGGAGCACACCGCGGGCTGAAGCCTCCCTGCGCTGCCACCTCGAGGATCTGGTCGCGGCAGCCGTACTCCTCGTCGAAGTGCGGGGCCACGAACTGCTCATGACGCAGTTCCGTCGCCGGCACCGCCTCGTGCGCCGCCAGCGGCGCGCCGTCCGGCAGCGCGAGGACGACGTCCTCGGTCAGCAGACAGGCGGCTGTGACGCCGGCCGGGTACTCCGGCCGCCAGCGCAGGAAGCCGACGTCGATGTCCCCGCAGGACAGGGCGTCCAGCTGGGCCGGCGTCTCCAACTCGCGCACCTGCACGGTGAGGTGGGTGTCGAGCGTCGCGCACCGGGTGAGGACGTCGGTCAGCACACCGGAGAAGGCGGCGGAGGCCACGTAGGCGATCTCGGCGTGCCCCAGTTCCCCGCGACCGGCACGTCGGCCCACCGCCTCCGCGCGGGCGGCCTGCGCGAGGGTGAGCCGTGCCTCTTCGAGGAACAGCCGCCCGGCGCTGGTGAGCGCCGGGCGGGTGCGTCGTCCGCGGTCGATCAGCCGGACTCCCAGGTGTGACTCCAGTGCTCTGACCTGGGCGCTGAGCGCCGAAGGGGCCAGATGCAGCCGGTCCGCCGCGCGCGCGAAGTGCAGTTCCTCCGCGACGACGACGAACGATTCCAGCCAGCGCAGTTCCACCGGCTCCTCCGTCCTGCCGGGCGTACCGGCCGTGCACACGCCCCGTGGGTCGGACACCCCGCGGCGGCGTCAGGGCAGAACAGGACCGCCGCGGGGTGAGTACGGGAGCGTCAGGGGATCGGTCAGGGGATGACGACGTAGTTGCTGAATCCGCCGTCGCGGTCCTCGAGCCCCGAGATCGCCTCGTTGACCCTGGCCAGCGGGAAGGGCTTGGCCTGAAGGTAGGAGAGATCCAGGGCGCCGGTGGCCACCATGTCGGCGAGTTCCTGCCCCTGCGCGGTGCTGAACCAGTTGGAGCCGATCAGCTGGACCTGTTCGTCCATGAGCCACTTCACGTCCACGGGCAGCCGGTCGGCCACCCCGCCGACATTGACCACCCTGCCACCCCGCCGGACGCCCTGGAGGGAGTCGAGCATGGTCTCCACCGGCGCCTTGGCGCCGAGAGCGCTGATCACGTAGTCCGCGCCCTCGCCGCCGGTGCGGGACTTCGCCCACTCACCGGTGGAGCCGTCGCCCAGCCGGAAGACCTCGACGCGCTCCGGGTCGAGTTCCTTGACGCGCTTGAGGAGTTCCTCGTTGCGGCCGGTCCCGAGGATCCGGGAGGCGCCGGAGGCCAGCGCGAGCACCGTCGAGGCGACACCGAGGGTTCCCGTGATGCCGTCGATGAGCGCGACCTGCCCGGGGCCGGCCGCCGCGTTCTTGAGGGCGCCGTAGGACGTGCCGATGTAGCCCAGCTTCCCGGCCTGTTCGAACGTCATGGTGTCCGGGATGTTGACGATCGAGTACTGCGGGGCGGTCATGTACTCAGCGAAACCGCCGTAGGGGTACAGGTCGAAGATCCGCTGGCCGTCCCGGGAGGTGCTGAAGTACCCGTTCAGGGTGAAGTAGCGGCACCGGCTCAGTTCGCCGCCCCGACACACCTGACAACTGCCGCAGGAGCGCAGGGGGTTGACGTACACCCGGTCGCCCGGCTTGGTGTGCAGCACCGCCTCGCCGACCTGTTCGACCACGCCGGCGGCGTCCAGGCCGAAGATGGCGGGGAACTTGGGCAACGGCTGGTGCGGGAACCAGGTCGGCCAGTTGTTGATCACGTTGGCCATGTTCGGCACGATTCCGCACGCCTCGACCCGCACCAGCACGTCGGTCGGTCGCGGGACGGGCACGTCGATCGTGTCGATCGACATCGGCTCCCCGAGCGCGTGCAGTCGAGCAGCGAGCATTTTCGCCATTGAAATACTCCTAGGAAATCACGGCTCATTCAGGACAGGCAGTTACGGAGCCTGTTCCTGCGATTCCGGGAAGGGATTCGGGTATGTGTCCTCGAGGTCGATGTCCAGCAGTCCCATGATGCGGACGCCGGAGTTGTACCAGGCGACGGACAAGGACAGTTCGATCATCTGCTTGTCCGTCAGGTGGTCGGCGGCGGCTCGCCAGGTCTGCTCCGAGACGTCGACCCGGAGGGTCGACTCCTTGGCGAGACGCATCACCGCCTTCTCCGTCTCGTCGAACAGGTCGGACGACTCGAAGTCGGCCACGGCCGCCAACTGTTCCTCGGTGAGGCCGGCCCCCAGTCCGTGCGACTGGTGGTGTGCGACCTCGTACGCAGACCTGGTCGCGTACCCGACGGTCAGGATCGCCAGTTCCCGCAGGCGTGGGCTGAGGTCGGCGGCCCGCAGCGCGTTGGCGTAGGTCAGGAAGGCGTCCAGCTGGGCCGGCGCGTTGGTCAGGGCGAGGAAGATGTTCGCCGTCGGCACCTTGCGCTCGGCTTCCAGCCGGTCGTAGAGGGGCTTGTGCGACTCGTCCGCGTCCTCGCGACGCAGGTAGGGAACTCGTGCCATGGTGACTCCTGAAGGCGGGGAAGGTCAGGGAGTGGACTGTTCGAGCAGGAACCGCTCGAGTGTCATCGGCTTGGGCGGTTCGGCCGCCGGGATCTGCTTCACCCCGACGAAGGGCGACGCCTCGAAGTACCACTTCTCCAGGGCCGGCAGGCCCCAGCGGGCGTTGGTGCTCAGGGATCCCGCGTCCCAGCGCACCGGCTCGATCTCGGTGTCGATCGTCTGGTAGTGACTGTTGAAGACCTCCACCCGGTGCCCGTCGGGGTCGCGGAGGTAGGCGAAGAGCATCCCGCCGGGACCATGGCGTCCGGGGCCTCGTTCCACGCCGTCGCCGTAGCCTTGGATGCCCGCCCAGTCGCAGGCGGTGAAGATGTCGTGGCTCTCGGAGACGGTGTAGGCGAAGTGGTGCAGGGCGGGCCCGGTGTTCTCGACGATCGCGAGGTCGAGGCAGGTGCCCTTGCGGTACATGAACGCGCCCAGCAGTTTGTCGCCGTGCTCCAGGTACTCCGAGTTTCGGAAGCCGAGCTCGCTGTAGAACGCGCACAGCTCGTAGGTGTCGGGTGCGAAGACCTGATAGTGGTCCAGCCTCTGGGCGTGGGCACCCTTGAAGGACGCGAAGTCGATGTGCAGCCGTGGCCGAGTCTCCATGTGCGCGCACAGTTCGAGCGGTGTGCCGATGGGGTCGCTGACGTGCAGGGTGCGGCCCTGGTACGGCTCGTCGACCCACTCGGCGGGCAGTCCCCGCTCCCGGAACCAGGCGTACGCGAGGTCGAGGTCCTCCTCGAAGAAGACCCGGAAGCCGATCCTCCTGCTCATGCCCGCGCCTTCTTCGTCCAGCTCCAGGACGAGGCTGTGATGGCAGGCTTCGGCCAGGCCGCGCAGGTAGCAGGTGCGTTCGTCCTCGTCGCTCACGACGAGTCCCAGCACGTTCACGTAGAAGTTCCGGCTCTCGACCAGATCGGCGACGGTGAGACGCACATGGCTGGAGCGGGTGATGTTGAAATTCGGACGCAGATTGACGGGTGGCAGCATGCTGGTCTCCGTGCTCCGATCGGATCTGGAATTCGATGACTGTAATGCCTCGGTACTTGGAGGCAGTTTTACGGTGTGGTCGTCGAGGGCCCGAGCGCGGCGAAGGTGAGGGCGGACCAGCCGCTGAATTCCGCGGATTCACCGAGGGACTCCTCGATGCGCAGAACCTCGTTCCATTTGGCCATGCGCTCGGAGCGGGTGAACGAGCCCACCTTGAGCTGGCCCGCGTCCCAGCCGACGCTGAGATGGGCGATGGTGATGTCCTCGGTCTCCCCGGAACGGGCCGAGACGATGGTGCCGAAGCCGGCATCCTTGCCGGCGCGCAGGGCCTGGTACGCCTCCGTGACCGTGCCGGCCTGGTTCGGCTTGACGAGTACGGCGTTCGCCGCCCCGTCGGTCGCCGCGGCCTCGACCCGCTTGGCGTTCGTGACCAGGTAGTCGTCGCCGATCACCTGGCAGCGGTGGCCGTAGAGCCGGGTGAACTCCAGCATGCCCTCGTGGTCGTCCTCGCCCACCGGGTCCTCGACGGACAGGATCGGATACCGCTCGATCCAGCTGCCCAGCAGGTCGATCAGCGCGGTGGTGTCCAGGGCGCGGTCGTCCAGGGCCAGCGTGTAGCGCCCGCCGCTGCCGAACTGCGAGGCCGCGACGTCCAGCGAGATGCCCACCTGCGTCGAGGGAGTGAAGCCCGCGTTCTCGATCGCCCGGGTGAGTGTCTCCAGCGCTTCCTCGTTGGAGTCGAAGGCGGGCCAGAAGCCGCCTTCGTCGGCGACCCCCTGCGCCTTGCCCGCCCGCCGCATCAGAGTGCCGGCGGCCCGGTAGATCTCCGCCGTCCAGTCCAGGGCCTCGGAGAAGCTGCGCGCCGCGGGGCACATCACCATGAAGTCCTGCACATCGACGCGGCGGTCCGCGTGGGCTCCGCCACCGAAGATCTGGATCTCCGGCAGCGGGATGCGGACCGGCCGTCCGCCCGCAAGGTGCTGCCACAGGGGCACGCCGGCCGACGCGGCGGCGGCGTGCAGGACCGCCATGGAGGTGGCCACGATCGCGTTGCCGCCGAGACGGCTGCGGTCGGGGGTGCCGTCGAGATCCACCAGCAGTCGGTCGACGGCCTCCTGGTCGGTCGCGTCGAGGCCCAGGAGGGCGGGCGCGATCTCGTGGTTCACCGAGCCCACCGCGCGCTGGACGTCGAGGCCGCCGAAGCGGCTGCCGCCGTCACGCAGGTCGAGGGCCTCGCCCTGTCCCGTCGAGGCTCCCGCCGGTGCGATGGCCCGACCGATCGCGCCGCCCGCGAGGTGGACCTCGACCTCGACGGTCGGCCGACCACGTGAGTCCCACACCCTGCGGCCATGGAGCTGGGCGATCCGCGCGTCTGTCATTGCGGTGCACCTTTCGGAGTTCGGAGTTCGGAGTTCGGAGTTCGGAGTTCGGAGTTCTGAATTCTGAATTCGAAGTTCGGGCGATCGGGGCGATGTGAAGGCGCCGGCGCCTGTCATCGGGGGCCGGGCATCCCCGCGGCCGGAGGCGTACGGAAGAAGTCCTCGCCGACGAACGGGCGCGGCCAGCTCCGGTGGGGCGCCTGAATCGGCGCGGCGGCGCTGGGCGCGAGTGAAACGGAGATGACGAGGGTTGCTCGTCCACTGCGGCTCTTGTCGTGCTAACGATAGCGCAATCGTGCAAAGCGACCACGGCTCTGTCAAGAGGGGCGACGGTAGTCCGACCCCTTGGTTTCATCGTTCGTTTACCCCTCTTGGTTCGCCGGAACGCTAGTGCTATCGTTCGCACAGCTCCGGTGCTCCGGCAGGAACTCCGGCGGACCCGCGCCTTCCTGGACGGACGGACAGCACAGGTGGCGTGGGTCCGCCGGGCCCCATCCCGGCCGACAGGAAAGCGAGCCCGACATGACACCCCAGCCCTCCGCGGCGCCCATGACCCTCACCACCGTCGTGGCCAGCACCCGGCCCGGGCGTGTGGGCAGATCCGTCGCGGACTGGTTCGCCCTCCGGGCCGCGGAGCACGACCAGTTCGAGTCGCGCATGGTCGACCTGTACGAACTCGCGCTTCCCTTCTTCGACGAGCCGCATCCGCCCGCCCTGCGGCAGTACACGAAGAGCCACACCCGCGAATGGAGTCGGATCGTCGAATCGTCGGACGCGTTCGTCTTCGTCACCCCGGAGTACAACGGCGGCTTCCCCGCCCCGCTGAAGAACGCGTGGGACTTCCTCGTCGTGGAGTGGCGGCACAAGCCGGCCGGGTTCGTCAGCTACGGAGGCGTCTCGGCGGGCACGCGGGCGGTGCAGATGGGCAAGCAGGTCGTGGCGAACCTCAGGATGCTGCCGATCGGTCCGACCGTGAGCGTCCCGTTCGTCGGCGAACTCGTCGAGGACGGCGATTTCCGGCCCGGCAAGATACACGAGGCCGCCGCCGAGCAGGTGCTCGACGAACTCGCGCGCACCGCCCGCGTCATGCGGCGGCTGCGCAACGAAGCGTACTGACTCGGTGCCGCACGCACGAAGGCGCCCGGAGCACGAGCTCCGGGCGC
>NZ_JBFAKW010000170.1:0-17646 GCF_040655955.1 Streptomyces sp. NPDC050263
CTGTCGATGTCGTGCGCCGCCAGGGACTCGAACCCCGGACCCGCTGATTAAGAGTCAGCTGCTCTAACCAACTGAGCTAGCGGCGCCTGCTGACGCGACAACTCTACAGGACCGTCGACAGTGCCCAGGACCATCCGCCCCGAGCCCCTGTCCACTCGCCCCGAGCCTCTGTCCCCCACCCCGAGCGCACTGGGCCGGGCGAGTGCCGCGTACATCATTCGGACCGTCAGCATGCGCGTCGGGAAGACAGTTGAGAAACTGGCGAACGTGCACAGGCGCGGACATTTCCATCTGGAGTGTGAGGGGAATCGCATGGAGCCTCCGGTATTCGAGGAATTCGATCCCGAGAGCGACTGCGACTGCCCCGGATGCGTATCGCGGCGGCGGTCGACCCCTGATTCGCCGCCCGCCCCGTTCGGCGGTCGCCCGGCCGCCCACCGTGTCCTGGTCGTCGCCACCGCGACGGCCGCGGCGCTCTCCGCCGTCCACGCGGCACCCGCCCTCGCCGCCCCGCAGACCCCCGACCGGCCCGGTGTTCCCGCAGGTGACGAGCCCGAGACCCCTCAGGGCGGCAAGGCGCCGCTGCATGGACCGGCCGGGCAGCCGGCCCGGCCCGGCGGGCTCGCGGGACCGGTCAGAACGCCCCCGACGACCCGGTCGGACATCATCAGAAGGGCCAAGGACTGGGTTTCGGCGCAGGTGCCGTACAGCATGAGCACCTACTGGTACGACGGTTACCGGCAGGACTGCTCGGGCTTCGTCTCCATGGCCTGGAACCTGCCGGGGAACGAGTGGACGGGCAGTCTCCACCAGTACGGGACGCGGATTTCCAAGGCGGAACTCCAGCCCGGCGACATTCTGCTGTTCCACAATCCGTCCGACCCCGAGAAAGGCTCGCACGTCGTCATTTTCGGCGGTTGGACGGACTACACGCACAGCTACTACATCGTCTATGAGCAGACCCGTCCGGCCACCCGCCGCCAGGCCACGCCATACGCGTACTGGAGCAATTCCGAGCGTTACATCCCGTATCGCTACAAGGGCCTGACGACGCCCGCGCCAGGCGCCGCGCAGCAGGTCGGCAACAGCACCGGCAACGCCGGCGGGGGCGGAAACAGGCCCGACGCCGGGGCTGCCGTGACGACGACGCCGTTCCCGGGGCGGGGCGCCTTCGGGCCCGGCGCGAACAACCCGTACGTCACCCTGCTGGGCAAGCTCCTCATCGAGCGCGGCGGCGGCCGCTACTACCCCGCGGGCCCGGGCCCGCGCTGGTCGAACGCCGACGGTCGGGCCACCCAGGCCTTCCAGCGGGCCCAGGGCTGGAGCGGCGCCGACGCGGACGGCCTGCCCGGCCCGCGGACCTGGTCGCTGCTGGTCACCGGCCAGGGCAGGAACATCGCGGCGACCGGCGTCGGCGGGCCGCCCGCCTCTTCCGTGCCCGCCTTGTTCACGCCCGCCTCTTCCGTGCCCGCCTCTTCCGTGCCCGTCTCGTCCGCGGTCGCCCCTCCCGCCGCCGCCCCTCCCTCGGCGTCGCGCGTTCCCCCGTACCCAGGCCGGGGCGTGTTCCGGCCCGGTGCGCGGAGCCCCTACGTCACGCAGTTGGGGAGGCAGCTGGTGAAGAAAGGGTTCGGCAAGTACTACACGACGGGTCCGGGACCGCGCTGGGGCGAGCCGGACCGGCGCGGAGTCGAGGCCTTCCAGCGCGCCCAGGGCTGGCGCGGCGGGGCGGCGGACGGCTACCCGGGCCCGGAGACCTGGCGGCGGCTCTTCTCGTAGCACCACCGGGCCGCCCGCTCTCTCCTGCGGTTCCTCTCACACTCATGACACTCATGACACTCATGGCGTATCTGGCGCGGAGGCTGGAGGCACGCAATGAACACGACCACTTCACAGACGCCCGAGCCCGAGGGGCCCACCAGGCCCACCCGGCTCATCCAGAACGAGGCGACGACCGAGATCCCCGTCCACCTGCTCTTCCGCGACGAACCCGAGCCGCGGCCGGTGCCGCTCGGGCCCGCCGTGGTGGGCAGCCGGGCGGGCACCGGCGAGCAGCCACGCCTGCGCCGGCCGACGCAGGCCAAGCCCCGCCCGGTGGCGCAGGTCGACCCCGACCTGGTCGAGCGGCCGGCCCGGGTGCTGCCCGGCGCGGCGGGCGTGTTCGCGGGGACCTGCGGGGCGGCCGGCTGCCTGGCCGCCTCGTGGTGGGCGGGGGTGCTGCCGCCGCTCGTGGTGCAGGCGCTGCGGCTGCCGGAGTTGACGGGCGCCGGGCTCGGTCCGCAGCAGTGGGCGGCGTACGCGGGCGCGGGCGCGCTGGGGCTGTTCGGCTTCGGCGGCCTCGCCCGGGGGCGGACCGGGCGGGCCTGGGTGCTCGGCCTGTTCGGCCGCTACCGGGGGTCCGTGCGGCGCACCGGCCTGCTGTGGGTGAACCCGCTGCTGCTGCGCCGTCGGGTGGACGTGCGGCTGCGGCACTGGCGCAGCGAGCCGATGCCCGCCGCCGACGGCAGCGGGGTCGCGCTGCGGGTGGTGGCCCTGGTCGTGTGGCGGGTGCGGGACACCGCGCGGGCCATGCTCGGCGTCGAGGACCACGAGACGTATCTGCGCGAGTGCGTCGAGGCGGCCCTGGCCCGGATCCCGGTGGAGACGCCGGGGGCCGGGCGGGGTTCGGTGGAGGCGGCGGGGGACGCGCTGACCCGGCTGGTCGCGCGGGACGCGGGCGCGATCGGCCTGGAGGTGTTCTCGGTGCGGCCGATCCGGGTCGAGTACGCCCCCGAGGTCGCCGCCGCGATGCACCGCCGGCGGATCGCGGCGCTCGACGCCCAGCACCGGGCGACCGTGCTGACCTCGGTCGTCGACTCGGTGGAGGACACGGTGACGCGGCTGACCATGCGGGGGCTCGTGGAGCTCGACGACTACGAGCGCAAGGCGCTGGTGAAGGACCTGACGGTCGCGTTCTGCTCGGGACGACAGGAACAGGCCCCGTGAATCGAGTGCCGCGAATCCGGTCCGGCGAATCCGGTCCGGCGAATCCGGCCCGATGAATCCGGGGCCGTGATTGGTATGGACATGTTCAAGAAACGCCCATAACCTCAGACTTGGTCTAGACCTGCACGCACGTCCTGCGGGGCTCCTCGCGAAGCTCCGCAGGAACTCCTCACTGAACTCCCCACGTTCTCCAGGAGCGGCAGCATGCGCAAAAAGACCAAGTGGTACGCCGCCGCGCTCGGGCTCACCACGGCGGGAGCCTTCGTGCTCACCGCCGGGGGCGCGAGCGGCCACGGCTACACCGACCTTCCCATCAGCCGGCAGAAGCTCTGCCAGAACGGCTCCGTCACCAACTGCGGCGACATCCAGTGGGAGCCGCAGAGCGTCGAGGGCCCGAAGGGCTTCCCGGGCTCCGGCGCGGCGGACGGCCGGATCTGTTCCGGCAACAACACGCGCTTCGCCCAGCTCGACAGCCCGAAGACCCCCTCGGGCGGGGCGTGGCCGACCACCAAGGTGAGCGGCGGTCGGAGCTACACGTTCCGCTGGCAGTTCACCGCGATGCACGCCACGACCGACTTCAAGTACTACGTCACCAAGACGGGCTGGAACCAGAACCACAACCTGGCCCGCTCCGACCTCAACCTCACCCCGTTCCTGACCGTGCCCTACAACGGTCAGCGACCCCCGTCGACCCTCTCGCACAGCGGCACGCTGCCGTCCGGGCTCAGCGGACGTCACATGATCGTCGCGGTGTGGACGATCGCCGACACGACCAATGCGTTCTACGCCTGCTCGGACGTGACGTTCTGACCCCGCGCGGGTAGCCTCCGCGTGCGCCGTGTACGGCCGTCGGCCGTGCGCCGGCGCACGCGGATCTCTCCGTCGAAGCGGGGGTGCTTACCGAGTGGACGCCACCGGCCTGTTCGCAGCGCTGATGATCGCCCTCTGTCTCGTGGCCGCGATCGCGCTGGTGCGCCGCGCCCGGCAGCGGCGTGCCGCCTGGCGGGGCGGGCTCACCGCGCCGGGCCGGGTGATCCGGGCCTGGGAGACCACGGAGATGATCAGCACCGTGGCCACCCGGACGCGGTGGTACGCGTACGAGTTCACCACCCGCGACGGTCGCACCGTCCGTTTCGAGGAGAGCGGCGGGCCCCGCGAGCGGGCCGTCGGCGACGAGGTCCCCGTCCACTACACGGCGCGGAAGCCGGAGCGGGCCACCTCGTCCGCGCCGCAGCCCGGCAAGGACGTCGTGGGCACGGCGATCGCGCTGGCCTCCCTCGCGGTGGTCACCGGCGTCATCGTCCTCCTGGCGGTCACCTAGGGGGCTTCTGATGGATCTCCGCGGCGTCGCGACGCCCGGCACGCACTCTCGCCGCACCGGGCGAAAGCCCTAGTAGCTCCGCTACGAGGACTCTCGCCCGGCACACCGAGAGCACGCACCGAACGCCGCTCCTTCTCCCACGGAGATCCATCAGAAGCCCCCTAGGCCCTCACTGTCCTGCGACCTGATCCGAACGACAGGCCCTGGCCCGACCCCTCCACATCTGACGATGCGTCAGCTACCGTGCCCGCCATGGAGTCCGTCGCGGAACTGCTGGCAGCGCGGTGGGACGACCACCGTCCGGGGCTGTGGTTCGAGGACCTGGTCCTCAGCCACCACGAGGTCGCGGCCGGGGCAGCCGCCCGCGCGGCCCTGCTCGCCGAGCTGCTGCCCCCGGAGGGGCCGGCGCATCTCGGGGTGCTCCTCGACAACACCCCGGAGTTCCCGCTCTGGCTGTCCGCCGCGGCCCTCGCCGGCGCGGCCGTCGCCGGCATCAACCCCACCCGGCGCGGCCCGGAGCTGGCCCGGGACATCCTGCACACCGAGTGCCGGCTGCTGATCACCGAGCCCGCCCACCTCCCCCTCCTCGAGGGCCTCGACCTGCCATGGCGGTCCCCCCGCGCCGGCGCAGCCGAGCGTGGGGGAGTCCGCCTGCTGATCACCGGCACCGAGGAGTACGACGCACTCCTCGCCCCGTACGCGGCCGCCCGCCCCGACCCGTCCCGCGCCACCCCCGCCGACCCGCTGCTGCTCTACTTCACCTCCGGCTCGACCGGCGCGCCCAAGGCCGCGATCTGCACCCAGGGTCGGCTGGCCGCAGCCGGGCGCTCCCTGGCCGCGCAGTTCGCGGTCCTCCCGGACGACGTCCACTACATCTGTATGCCGATGTTCCACGGCAACGCGGTGATCGCCGACTGGGGGCCCGCGCTGGCGGCCGGGGCCGGGGTGGCGCTGCGGCGGCGGTTCTCGGCGTCGCGCTTCCTGGCGGACGTCCGGCGTCACCGGGCGACGTACTTCACCTACGTGGGCCGGGCCATCCAGTACGTCCTGGCCACCGAGCCGGGTCCCGAGGACCGGGACCATGTGCTGCGGCTCGGCTTCGGCACCGAGGCGGGGGCGGTGGACGCGGCGGCCTTCGAACGGCGGTTCGGGGTGCGGCTGGTGGAGGGTTACGGCTCGTCGGAGGGCGGGGCGGCCGTGCAGTGGTCGCCGGGGACGCCGACGGGGGCGGTCGGACGGGCGGGGCCCGGGCTCGTCGTCCTCGACCCGGAGACGGGAGCCGAGTGTCCGCCTGCCGTTCTCGACGCGACCGGCCGGCTGCTGAACGGCGACGAGGCCATAGGGGAGCTGGTCAACCGGGGCCCGAACCCCTTCGAGGGCTACTGGCGCAACCCTGCGGCGGAGGCGGAGCGACGCCGGGCGGACGGCGAGTACTGGACCGGCGACCTCTTCTACCGCGACCCCGACGGCTTCCTCTACTTCGCGGGCCGCACCGACGACCGGCTCCGCGTCGACAGCGAGAACCTGGCCGCCGCGATGATCGAGAACATCCTCGCCCGCTACGAGGGGGCGGCCGCCGTCGCCGTCTACGCCGTGCCGGATCCGGTGACCGGGGACCAGGTGATGGCGACGCTGGCCGGGACCTTCGATCCGCTCGGCTTCGCCGAGTTCCTGCTCGCCCAGCCCGACCTGGGGACGAAGATGGCCCCCCGGTTCGTGCGGGTGGTGGAGCGGATGCCCGTCACCGCCACGAACAAGATCCATCGGGCGCTGCTGCGGAGGGAGGGGGTGCGGTGCGCGGAGCCGGTGTGGTGGCGACCGCCGGGCGAGTCCGGCTACCGCAGGCTCACGGAGCGGGAGGCGGAGGAGCAGGCCGGGGAGCGGGCCGGGGAGCGGGCAGGGGAGGCCGGAGAAGTCGGGGGACAAGCCGAAGGGCCCCTCGTTTCCACGAGAGGCCCTTCATCTGTGCGCCGCCAGGGACTCGAACCCCGGACCCGCTGATTAAGAGTCAGCTGCTCTAACCAACTGAGCTAGCGGCGCATGACTCTCGCCCTCCGCTTGCGGCGGCTGGCGACGAAGAAAATACTACCCGGTTCTCAGGGGTGCTTCTGACCGTCGGCCGGTGTGTGCCTAGATCGCCAGCGACAGCAGTACCGGTGCCGCGTTCCTGTTCAGCGTCTCGGCGGCCTGGCGGAGCCGGTGGGCATGGGCGACTGGCAGGGAGAGGGCCAGACAGCCCGCCGTGGAGCCGGCGGTGATCGGGACGGCCGCGCAGACCGTGCCGATCGCGTACTCCTGGAGGTCGAGCACCGGGACCGTGGGCGGCTGGGACTCCAGACGGGAGAGCAACAGCTTGTCGCTGGTGATGGTGCGCGAGGTGAGCCGGGCCATCTTGTGCCGGGAGAGGTGGTCGCGGCGGCCGTTGTGGTCGAGCTGGCCGAGCAGGCTCTTGCCGAGCGCGGTGGCGTGGGCGGAGTGGCGGAAGTCGACCCACTCGTTCACCGACGGCGTGGCGGGGCCGTCGGCGTACTGGGTGATCGTGACCTCGCCGTCCACGTACCGGCTGATGTAGACGGCCGCGCCGACGGAGTCGCGGAGCCGGTCGAGGGTGTGCTGGAGCTTGTCGTGCAGGGCCTGCTCCCGCTGGTGCGCGGAACCCAGGCGGGTCAGGGCGTCGCTGGTGACGTACGCCCCGTCGGCGATCTGCTCGACGTAGCCCTCGCGGCACAGCATGCGCAGCAGTGGGGTCAGGAGCTCCCTTGCGAGGCCGGTCCGGCGGGCGAGTTCGGTGTCGGTGACACCGGTGGAGTGCCGCGCCACCGTCTCCAGGACGCGCAGTGCTTCCCGGGTCGAGTGGTACGGCGCGGTCGGCTCGTGCTTCAGCGCCACGGTTTTCCCCCCTGGTCGCTTTTCCGGCAGCGAATCACCTTCCACGATAACGGCCAAGGGGGCCGGGGGGAGGGGTTGTTGGCGAGAATCTGTTGCAGCTTCAGCTCGCCCAACTGCGGTACTGACCCAATGGCATATGCCGCAGGCAGGTTGCTCTGCGGCGACCTCGCGACCTCACAACACCGCGCTGAGGAATTCCCGTGTCCGTTCCTGCTCCGGCGAGCCGAAGATCTGCTCCGGCGGGCCCGCCTCGACGACCCGGCCCGCGTCGAACATCAGGACCTGGTCGGAGATGTCCCGGGCGAAGTTCATCTCGTGGGTCACACAGAGCATCGTGATGTCCGTGGTGCGGGCGATGTCCCGCAGGACGTCCAGGACGCCCGCGACCAGCTCCGGGTCGAGCGCCGAGGTGACCTCGTCCAGGAGCAGCACCTGCGGCCGCATCGCCAGCGCCCGCGCGATCGCGACCCGTTGCTGCTGCCCGCCCGACAGCCGGGACGGCTTCGCGTCGCACTTGTCGGCCAGACCCACCAGGTCCAGCAGCTCGCGCGCCCGCGCCTCCGCCTCGTCCGCGGACAGACCGAGCACCGTCGTCGGGGCCTCGGTGAGGTTTCTGAGCACGCTCATGTTCGGGAACAGGTTGAACTGCTGGAACACCATCCCGATCTTCTTGCGGATCTCGCGGACCTGCTTCTCGGGAGCCGGGAACAACTGCTGCCCGTCGACGGTGATCGTGCCCTCGTCGGGCTTGGCCAGGGTCATCAGCAGCCGCAGGATCGTGGTCTTGCCGGAACCGGACGGCCCGATGAGGGTGACGTGCTTGCCGGGCTGCACGGAGAAGTCGAGGTGATCGAGGACGGTGTTGTCCCCGAACCGCTTGGTGACCTGTTCCAGCCGTATCAGCTCGGTGCTCTCGGAGGCGTCGGCGGGCTGCTTGAGAGTGTCAACGGACAAGGCGTCGCTCCAGGGTGCGCAGAAGGAGGGAGGCGAGAGAGGAGATGACGATGAAGGCCACGCCGATCACGGTGAGGGGCTCGGTGAACCGGAAGTGCTCCTGGGAGAAGAGCCGGGCCCGGCCGAGCATCTCCAGCACGGTGATCGCCATCAGCAGCGGCGTGTCCTTGAGCATCGAGATGACGTAGTTGCCGAGCGCCGGCACGACCCGGCGGACCGCCTGCGGCAGGATCACCGCACGCCAGGTCCGCGCCCTCGGCAGGTTCAGCGCGGTCGCCGCCTCCCACTGGTCGGCCGGCACCGCCTCGATGCCGGCCCGGTAGACCTGCATCGTGTACGTCGAGTAGTGCAGCCCGATCGCGACGACCCCGGTGGTCATCGCCGACAGCGTCAGCCCCCACTCGGGCAGCACGTAGAAGAGGAAGAACAGCTGCACCAGCAGCGGCGTGTTCCGCACGAACTCGGTGACGATCCCGACCGGCCACTGCACCCAGCGCGTGGGCGTCCGCATCAGCAGCGCCCACCCCAGACCCAGCGTGAACGAGATCAGCGAGCCGAGGACCAGCGCCTGGAGGGTGACGAGCAGCCCGTCCCGGAACAACGGCATGAAGTCGTGGACGGCGTCCCAGTCCCAGTTCATCGCACACCCGCCCTGAGCCGGCTCTCGAGCCCTCGCATCACCCGCGTGAGCAGGAACGCGATCACGAAATAGATGAGCAGTACGTACGTGTAGATCTCCGCGCTCTCCTGGAGGGCGAGACGGATCAGATTGCCGCTGAAGGCCAGGTCGCCCATGCCCATGACGGACACCAGCGCGGTGCCCTTGAGCAGCTCGACGAGGAGGTTGGAGAACGGCGGGATCATCTCCGGCACCGCCTGCGGCAGCAGGATCTTGCGCAGCCGCTGCCCGGGCGTGAAGCCGAGCGCGATCCCGCCCTCCTTCTGCGCCGGGTCGACGGCCCCCAGCGCGCCGCGCACGATCTCCGCGCCGTACGCGCCGTACGTCAGCCCGAGCGCTAGCGTGCCCGCCCACATCGGCACCAGCTGCCAGCCGAAGGCGGGCGGCAGCACGAAGAACACCCAGAAGATCATCACGAGTGCCGAGGTCCCGCGGAACACCTCGGTGTAGAAGCCCGCGAGGAAGCGGACGACCCACCACCGGTGCGTGCGCGCGATTCCGACGACGAAGGCGACGGCGGCCCCCAACAGGGCGCTGAACACCAGCAGTCGGACGGTCGTCCAGATCCCCTTGAGGACGAGTTCCCAGAGTCCCGAGGTCATCCGCCGCAGAGCTCCTTCGCCGTCAGGTCGGTCATCTCGGCCCGGGTGAACCCGAAGGGCCGCAGGATCCGCAGCAGCTCCCCGCTCTTCTTCAGCTTCCGCAGCTCGACGTTGAAGGCGTCCCGCAGCCCCGTCTCGGTGGACCGGAACGCGAACGCGCCCCCGTCGACATGCGGCTTGCCGCCGACGAGCGGGGCGAAGCCCTTGGTCGACTCGGCCTTGGACGACTTCCTGACGACCTCGCGGGTGGTGAGCGCGGTCCCGGCGAAGACGTCGGCCCGCCCCGCCTCGACCGCGTTCAGCCCGGCGACCTGGTCCTGCACGATGAGGATGTCGCCCTCCTCGTACCCCGCCTCGACGGCGTACCGGATCTCCGCGTACCCGGTCCCGGTGGCGAACTTCGCGTCCTTCTCCACCACGTCCCTGTAGGTGTGCAACCCCTTCGGGTTCCCCTTGCGGACGATGAACGCATCCAGCATCTGATAGTCCGGGTCGGCGAATATCACCTGCTCGCAGCGCTCGGGATTGACATACATCCCGGCGGCCACGACATCGAACTGCTGCGAGCCGAGCCCCGGAATGAGCGACCCGAACTCGGTCGGCACGGGCTGCACCTTCTCCACCCCGAGTCGTTTGAATATCACTTTCGCCAACTCGGGCGCCTCGCCCGTGAGCCGCCCGTCCTTGTCGATGTATCCGAACGGAATCTCACCGGCTATCCCGAGCCGTACGACACCCTGGGCGCGCAGCCGCTCCAGCAGATCGCCGCCGGGCGCGGACGACGCCGTCGCCACCCGTGAGCAGCCTGCCGTGCCCAGCGCGCCGAGCGCCGCCACCCCCGCGAGCAGCGATCGGCGTGAGGTTCCGGTCGTGTGTATGCGATGACTTGCTTGACTGGTCGGTGGAGCCATGGCGGCGCGGCTACCCGGGTCCACACGACTTATGCGGAGGTGCTTTGTGAGGGGAGTGTGGGGACCGTCGGTGTGACCGTCAGTGTCCGGGCACGTAGCCGCGCTGCTTGTCGACCACGTTCTTCAGGGACCGGCCCGCCGCCCACCGCTCGAACAACTCCACGAACTGCGCGCCGAGCTCGTCCCGCCGGCCGACCGTGTCACCGCTCATGTGGGGCGAGATCAGCAGCCCCGGCACGTGCCACAACGGGCTGTCGGGGGCGAGGGGTTCGGCGGTGAGAACGTCCAGGGCCGCGCCCGCGATCCAGCGCCGTTCCAGCGCCCGCACCAGCGCGTCCTCGACGACCAGCGGGCCGCGGCCGACGTTCACGAACCGGGCGGAGGGCTGCATCACGCCGAACCGGCGCAGGTCGAACATGCCGGTCGTCTGCTCGGTGAGCGGGGCGGCCGCGATCACCCAGTCCGCGCGGGCGAGGAGCCGGTCCAGGTCCTCGGGGCCGTGGATGCCGGTGCGCGGGACCCGGCCGACGATCGCGGTCGTCATGCCGAGCGCCTTCAGCGTGCGGGTGATCGCCCGCCCGATCGGCCCCGACCCGACGACCACCGCCCGGGTGCCGGCCACCCGTCGGCTCTCCCGGTGCCGCCACTCGCCCCGCTGCTGGAGCTCCACGGTGCGCGGCAGGTCCTTCGCCATCGCCAGGACCAGCGCGGCGACGTACTCGGCGATCGGCTCGTCGAAGATCCCGCGCGCGTTGGTCACGACCGTGTCCGACGCGGCGAGCTCGGGGCACATCAGATGGTCCACGCCCGCGCTCGCGGTGTGCACCCAGCGCGGCCGGGACCCCTCGCCGGGCCAGGCGGCGCGCACCGCGTGCGAGGTGAAGTCCCAGACCAGCAGGACGTCCGCCTGCGGGAGCCGAGCGGCGAGCGAGGCCTCGTCGGTGTGCAGCACCCGGACCTGCCCGGTGAGCCGCCCGAGCCGGGGGAGGGGCTCGGCGTCGAGGACGAGGAGCGTGGGGACGTCGGCCATCCGCTGCCCCTTCGCTGGTGACGATGTGCCTGACGTGATGTCCGAGTGGTGCCTGACGTGCGCGGATTGACCACGTTCGCACCCGAACCAACCGTCGTCAACAAGGCCGCGCCCACGACTTGTTGCCGACCGTCTCGGCCAACCAGGTGACCATGTGGGCGAAGCTGCGCCGACTGGGTACCCGGGCGGTGGGACGGTATCAAGCGCCGTTGGCAGCAGGAAGGCTGGACATGACCGCACTGGGTTTCCTCTACCCGGGCCACTCGGCCGAGGACGACTACCCCCGCATCGAACAGCTTCTGGGCAGTGACGTCCGGCTGGACCTGGTCCACACGGACATCGGCGAGGACGCGCCGGAGCGGTTGGCGAAGGGCGTCGAGCAGCTGCGGCTCGCGGGCGCGGAGGCGATCGTGTGGGCCTGCGCCGGCGGCAGCTTCGTGCACGGCTGGGAGGGGGCCCAGGAGCAGGTGCGCGCCCTGGCCACGACCGCCGGAATGCCGGCCTCCGCCACCTCTTTCGCCTTCGTGCACGCGGTCCGCGAACTCGGGTCGCTCCGGGTCGCCGTAGGGGCGACCTACCCGGAGGACGTGGCCGGCCTGTTCGTCGACTTCCTGGGCGCGGGCGGCGTGGAGGTGACCGGCGTCCACAGCGCCGGCGTGGTCACGGCGGCCGAGGTGGGCGCCTGGCGCGAGGCGGAGATCCTCGCCCTGGCCCGGGCGGCCGACACGCCCGAAGCGGCGGCGGTCCTGCTGCCCGACACCGGCCTGCACACGGCCGCGTTCCTCCCCGCCCTGGAGAAGAAGCTCGGCAAGCCGGTCCTCACCGCCAACCAGGTCACGGTCTGGGAGGCCCTGCGGCTGACGAACCGACGGGTGAACGCGCCGGGGCTGGGCACCCTCTTCACCCGGGAGCCGATCGTGCAGGTCTGAACCGGGCGAGGGGGCCATGCAGGCGGAAACGGTCATAGCGGTCGCGGCGACGGTCGTCGCACTGGGCTCGCTCTGGGTCAGTCACAGCCAGAGCCCGGCCGCCCGTGTGCACAACCGGCAGTCCCTGCGGCCCATCCTCCAGCTGCGGCGCGTCCGGAACCGGCAGGAGGGTCTCACCGGTCTCAGGGTGATCAACGCCGGACTGGGCCCGGCCGTGATCACGGCCACCGTGGTGCGCTGGGACGGGGTCGTCGTCGGGCAGTGGGCCCGCGAGGCCTGGAACCTCATGCTCGACTCCGACGAGGGGGTCCAGAAGTACGCGCTCCGGCAGGGCTCCGTCCTCCTGGTCGGCGAGTCCACCTTCCTGGTCCGCCTGGACACGGACGACCTCGACCGTCTCCTCCGCTTCCACGACGGCATCCGGGACCGCCTGGCGATCGACATCCACTACGAGTCCGTCTACGGCGGGGAGGGTTTCGTCGTCTCCTCGCCCGGCACGGAATAAACGGGGACACCCTCCTGTTATCGCGCGGAGGACACAGGACAGAGTACGGCCGACAAGCAGGAGGACCCCCGTGGCGGCGGACGAGACGGCGAGCGATGCGACGGCGAGCGACGCGACGGAGGCGGACGAGATTCGCGGCAGCGTACGGGGCACCGCCCCGGCGCCCCTCTCCGTGCTGGATCTGGTCACCGTCGGATCCGGGAGCACCGCCGCCGACGCCCTGCGCACCAGTGTCGAGCTCGCGCGGTTCACCGAGTCCCGGGGGTTCCATCGGTACTGGGTCGCCGAGCACCACTCGATGCCTGGCGTCGCCTCCTCCTCGCCGGCCGTGATCCTCGCCCACCTCGCCGCCCACACCGACCGCATCCGGCTCGGCTCGGGCGGCGTGATGCTGCCCAACCACGCCCCCCTCGTCATCGCCGAGCAGTTCGGCACCCTGGAGGCGCTGGCCCCGCACCGCGTCGACCTCGGCCTCGGCCGCGCCCCGGGCACCGACGGAGCCACGGCCGCCGCCCTGCGCCGGACCGCCACCCTGCACGAGGGCGCCGACGACTTCCCCGAGCAGCTCGCCGAGCTCACCCGCTTCCTGGACGACGACTTCCCCGACGGCCACCGCTACCGCCGGATCCACGCGATCCCGGGCCCGATCCAGGGCTCGTCCCCCGGCGGGGTGCAGTCGGCGCACAGGCCGCCGATCTGGCTGCTCGGCTCCTCCGGCTTCAGCGCCCGGCTCGCCGGACTGCTCGGGCTGCCCTTCGCCTTCGCGCACCACTTCTCCGCGCAGAACACCGTCCCGGCCCTCGACCTCTACCGGGAGTCCTTCCGGCCGTCCGAGACGCTCGCCGAGCCGTACGCGCTGATCGGCGTCTCCGTGCTCGCCGCCGACGACGAGCGCGAAGCCCGCCGCCAGATCCTCGCCACCGGCCTCAACATGGTCCGGCTGCGCGGCGGCCGCCCCGGTCTGTTCCCCTCGCCGGAGGAGGCGGAGGCGCACGAGTTCAGCCCGCTGGAGCGGGAGTTCGTCGACTCCTGGACCACGAACATCATTCACGGCACGGCCGACGAGGTCCGCACCGGCCTCGACGACCTCCACAAGCGCACCGGCGCCGACGAGTTGATGCTCACCAGCCACGCCCACCGCGGCGAACTGCGCCTGCGTTCCTACGAACTCGTCGCGGACGCCTACGGGTTGCCGACCGCGTAGGACTCCGTGCCGTGTGACTCGGTGCCCAGCAGCTCGGAGATCCGGTCCGGCGACACCGGACGGGAGTACAGCCAGCCCTGCCCGGTGTCGCAGCCGATGCTGCGCAGCCGGGTGGCCTGCGCGGACGTCTCCACGCACTCGGCGGTCACGGTCAGCCCGAGCCGGTGGGCGAGGTCGATCATCGCCTCGACGACGACCTGGTCGGCCGGGTTCGGCGGGGAGCCCTGGCCCTCGTACTGGAAGCCCCGCACGAAGGACCCGTCCAGCTTCAGCACCGACACCGGCAGCCGGCTCAGGTAGGCGAGGTTGGAGTACCCGGTGCCGAAGTCGTCGATGGCGATGCCCACGCCCATGTCGCTGAGGGCCTGCAGCGCCTGCAACGGCCGTCCCGCCGAGCCCATCACCGCGGACTCGGTCAGCTCCAGCTGGAGCAGACGCGGCTCGAGTCCGGTCTCGGCGAGGATCTCCGCCACGTCCGTCACCAGGTCCGAGTCCCACACCTGACGGACCGCCACGTTGACGCTGACGAACAGCGGCGGCTCGTCGGGGTTGTCCAACTG
Organism: Streptomyces sp. NPDC050263; assembly: GCF_040655955.1. Classification (NCBI taxonomy): domain Bacteria; kingdom Bacillati; phylum Actinomycetota; class Actinomycetes; order Kitasatosporales; family Streptomycetaceae; genus Streptomyces; species Streptomyces sp. NPDC050263. The sequence goes on from NZ_JBFAKW010000170.1 coordinate 14,567, forward strand.
CCACCGGCGGGCCTGCCGGCAGGCGGTGGCCAGAACCCATCGCCCGAGCGGCACGATCGAGCCGTCCTCCTCGGCCAGCGCGACGAACCGATTCGGCGGCAGCAGTCCGAACCGGGGGTGGTCCCAGCGCACCAGCGCCTCCACCCCGCGCAGCCGGCCGTCCGACATCCCGACCAGCGGCTGGTAGTCGAGCCGGAACTCACCGCGCTCGATGGCGGGCCGGAGCGTCGAGGCCAGAGCCTGCCGGGTCATCAGATGGGCGTTGCGCTCGGGGTCGAACAGCGTCCAGCGGTCCTTGCCGTCCGTCTTCGCCCAGTACAGCGTGGTGTCGGCGGCCTGCATCAGACCGGTCGCGGTGGTGCCGGCCGCGTGCCGCTCCACGACGCCGATCGACGCCGACATGTTCAGCCGGTGTCCGGCCAGGTCGAAGGGGGCCTGGAGCGCCTTGAGCACGGACTCGGCGAGGTCGGCGAGCTGTTCGGTGCCCGTCGAGTCCTCGACCAGCAGCGCGAACTCGTCGCCGCCGAGCCGGGCCACCAGCGGCACGCTCGGCCGGGTCCGCCCGGCCTCCCCGGCGCACTCGGTCAGCCGTTCGGCGACGGCGGCCAGCAACCGGTCGCCGACCCGGTGACCGAGGGTGTCGTTGACCGCCTTGAAACCGTCCAGGTCCAGGTAGCACAGGCCGATCCGGCCGGTCCCGCTCTGCTCGTACGCCTCCGCCTCCAGCGTGGCCGACACCCGCTCGAAGAACAGGGTGCGGTTGGGCAGCCGGGTCACCGGGTCGTGCATCTGGAGGTGCCGCAGCCTCGCCTGGAGGTCGCGGTGGGCGCTGACGTCGGCCACGGACAGCAGCACACCGGGCGTGTCGGCGTCCAGCGGGGAGACGGTGACCTGCGCCCACAGCGAGCGCCCGTCGGGCCGCTTCAGCCGCCGTGTGCAGCGCAGTTTCGCCTGCCGGCCGCGCAGCACCTCGCGGTAGGCGTGCCAGGTCCGGGCGTCGGACGCCAGGTCCAGCAGGTCGGAGGCGACCCGCCCGACCAGGCCCGTCGCCCCGCCGCCGAGCAGCGCGCCGAGCGCTTCGTTGGCGTCGACGACGAGCCCCTGGCGGTCGACCACCGCCATGGCCAGGGGTGCTGCCGCGAAGACGGAGCGGTAGGCCGGTGGCCCGCTGTCCGTACTGTCGATGTCACTCTCTGTGACGGCTGACCGGTCGAGGTCTGCCGCGGGCGTCGGCCCTTCGGACGTTCCGCTCACCGCTCGCTCCCGCAGTGCACTCGATCTCTGTCCGTGCAGGAAAGTCTGCCGATCATAGAGGCTGCCCCAGGATCCGCGCAGCCACTGCCCAGTGTCCCGGAACAACCCACTCTTCTGACAGATCGTTTCTGCCCGCACCTGGCCCGGTTCTGCGGTCGCGCGACCGCTTGTGACGTTCCGTGAGAATTCCGGGGGTGTCGAGGTGATGCCCGCTTTCGGGCGGCTCACTCGTCTGGGGCAGACAAACAGGGCGTAGTAGTACAAATTCACACAGGCTGGGTGGCGGTGTCCCGTGAACCGCCCCGGAGGTCTCTGTGCCGCGACTGTCACTGCCGCGACCCGTGCGACTTTTGCAGCGCCCCCGACTGCGCAGTACCGCGGCCCTGTTCACCACTCTCTCGGCATTCGCCGCGAACTCCCTGGTCAGCGGCCCCTCGGTCGCCGAGCCCTTCTCCGTGGCACCCTGCGCCCTGACCCGCACCGCGGCCCACCACTCGGAGGGCGTGGACACCTGGAACACCGCCTACCCTCGCCCGAGCCGCTCCCTCGACGCCGTCATGGTCTTCCTGTCCTTCCCGGACTGGACCCCCATGACCACCCCCGCCGAACTGGCCGCCGACCACTTCCCGGCCACCAGCCGCTTCTTCGAGAAGGCGTCCTACGGCAGGTTCACCCTGCGCCCGCATCCGCTGAAGCGCTGGATCCGCATGCCGAAGCCGTCCACCGCCTACGCCATACAGCGCGACTGGAGCCCCGAGGGCCGGGCCGCCTACCTGCACGACGCACTCGCCGCCGCCGACCCGCACGTCGACTTCTCCCGCTACGACCTCGTCTACTTCGTGGCCGACCCGGACGCGCCCGGCGTCGACTCCGACGCCACGAAGGTCGTCAACCTCGAATCCCCGCTGCACGCCGACGGCACGGACATCCGCCGCGTCGTCACCGTCTTCGAGCAGCACCCCCCGGACCGGCTGGTCCTCGCCCACGAGACCGGCCATGTCTTCGACCTGCCCGACCTCTACCACCGTCCCGCCGACGGCAAGGGCGACTGGGACACCTACGTCGGCGACTGGGACCTGATGGGCAGCCAGTTCGGCCTCGCCCCGGATCTGTTCGCCTGGCACAAGTGGAAGCTGGGCTGGCTGGAACCGCGCCAGGTGGTCTGTGTACGGGGTCCCGGCCCGACCCGGCTCACCCTGGAACCGCTGGCCGCCGGTCCGGACGTGCCGGTCGCCCGCGCCTCCGGAGCGCCGGCCTTCGGCCTCGGCCGCGGAGCCAAACTGGCGGTGGTGCGCACCGGCACCGACAGCGCGCTCGCCTTCGAGGCCCGCAGTCCGGTGGGCGCCGACCGGTCGGCCTGCCGCGCGGGCATCCTCGTCTACCGCGTCAGCAGCGGCGCCCGCTCCGGCCGTGGCCCGGTCGAGGTCGTCGACGCCCACCCGCGCACCGAGGCCTGCTGGGAGAACTCCGTCTACCCACCCCTCGCGGACGCCCCGGTCGCCCTCGGCGAGCACTTCACGGTGCCGGACAACGGCGTCCGCGTGGACGTGGAGGGTCGCACCGCCTCGGGCGAGTGGACGGTGAAGATCACCCCCGGCACGAAGCTCTGACGGCGCTCCGACTGCCTTTTGCCTGAGGGGCTGTGGGTGGCGGAGCCCCCACGACGCGCGGCGCAGCCGCGCAGAAATGACGACAGCGAGGCTGGTTCGCGCTTTCCGCGAACAAGCCTCGCTGTCGATGTCGTGCGCCGCCAGGGACTCGAACCCCGGACCCGCTGATTAAGAGTCAGCTGCTCTAACCAACTGAGCTAGCGGCGCCTGCTGACG
>NZ_JBFAKW010000171.1:0-17387 GCF_040655955.1 Streptomyces sp. NPDC050263
GTCGCGACGCCCGGCACGCACTCTCGCCGCACCGGGCGAGAGCACGCACCGAACGCCGCTCCTTCTCCCACGGAGATCCATCAGAAGCCCCCTAGCCCGCTGCCAGGGCCATGACGCCGCCGGCCAGCAGGAAGGCCCCGCCGACGATGGCGACGCCGGCGAGAACGGCCAGGAACGCGGGCCGCAGGATCAGCTGGGCGGACGGCCCGCCGGCCGCGCTCAGCTGCTTGCGCCGCAGCGCCAGCGCCCGGATTCCGGCGAGCACTCCGACGAGGCCGATGATCAGATACTGCATGGCGTCAGCCCTCCAGGCTGTTCAGTAGTTCCGCGAGCGCGGCGATCACCGAGGTCGCGTCTCCCTCGGCGAGGGGCTCCTCGGCGTGGGGCGTCCAGAGCCGGAACCGACCGGGGGTCTGGACGGCCACCGAAGCCAGGATCCTGGAGTCGAACGGGCCGGGCTGGACCAGGAAGTTGTGCCCCAAGGCGGGAAAGAACCTGCTGACCGTCGGGTTCTCGGCGGCCAGCTCGACCACCTCACGGTACGGATCCGAGCCGCCTTGACGGACGAGCCGCCACTGCGTCTCCAACGCGTCGCCACGCTCGTAGGCGAGTTGGAGTTCCGAGAACTCCACGAAGGGCCAGCGCGCGGCCATCTCCTCCAGCCCGGTGCCGGCGAGCCACGCGCGGGCCGCCGGGGCCAGCAGGCGCATGTCCTGGGTGGCTCCGTGCGCCCACCGCCGGTCCTCCCGAAGGAACGTGAGGAGGTAGGTGTCGCCGCTGGAGAGCACGGAGACCCGTGACCGGCCGTCGGCGAGGGAGACGGAGCCGCCGGCGGGGCGTACCCGCGACGTCGTGAACAGGTGCGGAGAATCCGCGCCGAGCTCGGCGTTGAGTGCCGCGACGAGCTCGGCGCCGAACTCGGCTTCGGGAGAGCCCGTCATGGTGCGTAGTCCTTCATCTCTTCGGTGACGTCCGTGCCGCGCATGTACCAAGTGATACCCGACCAGGGGCGGGACTCGTTGATGATCACGTGGTAGAAGACCCGCCACATCTCCCATTCGGTGCCGCGGACGTCCTCCGGGCCCTTCGCGGCGCGCCCGTTGGCCACCGCGGCCTCGAACACCGCTATGGGGTCGGATTCGTCTTCGGACAGGGCGCCCAGATCGATGGCGATGTGAATGTCCGGGTTGCTCAGGGCCGCGTTGACCTCGTCCGCCCATTGCGGGAGGGCGTCCTTGGCGTCCGAATGCTTGTACGAGTAGGTGTCTTTGTTGTTGAACGTCATGCCGCCCACGCGCCGGGCGAGCGGCTCGCCGACGCTCTCGACACCCAGTACCACCGTGTCGCCGGCCGATGGCTCGATCCCACGCGGCGAACCTCCGGCGTCGCAGTAGCAGAGCTTCGAGTGACCCGCCTTCCCGCAGGCGTTGTGGACCAGCACCGGCACCCCGCCCGCGACCACGTAGTACGTGTGCAGCTCGCGGACCGTCAGGTTGTAGCGCTGGGCCGCGCCGGGCGTCGCCCGCACCCCGGCGATGAGGACCTGGTGGCCGTCCTCCGTGGTGAGGGCGTGGCCCGCCGCCAGCTTCCCCGCGGGGACCCAGGTATGCAGGGTCGCGTCCCAGAAGGGGTGCTTCGAGGTCGTGTGCAGGGTCGCCGTGCGGCCGTGGCCGAGGCTCACCGTGACGTCGATCAGGTCCTTGTCCCGGTGGACCAGCGTCGCCACGACCTCGCGGGCGCCGGCGTGCTCGCCGGTCTTCGCGTCGGCGGACTCGACCTTGTCACCGGTCTTGATCTCGCCGATCGCCTTGGCCTTGCCGTCGGCCATGAGGACGGGCGTGTCCGGGGAGAAGCTGCACTGGCCGCCCTCCTCGGTGCCCGAGTCGCCGGTGCCGGGGTCGTCCGAGGACGCCCCCGCCTTCCGTGAGGCCGCCGCGTCGTGCTGGACGTCGGACTTCTTGGGCTTGGCTGCGTTCTCGCCGGCCGCGTCCTTCGCGGACTGCTTGCCCGCGCTCGCGTCGGCCGCGGCGTCGCCGGAGCCTCCGGAGCTGCCGGTGGCATCGTGCGGGGCGGGTTCCGCGGCGGCCTTGGGGGCCGCGTCGGTTCCGCCGCCCGCAGGGGGTGAGTCCCCTTCCTCCGCGGCGAATCCGCCGCCGCCGGCGCAGCCCATCGCCGCGCAGTCGCCGCCGAACATGCCGCCGACCATTCCGGCGCCCTCGGCCGCGCCCAGGACGCAGGCGGGGGCGGCGACCACGGTTCCGGCGCAGGCGGAGACGACCACCGCGACGGCGACCACCACGACCACGACCGTGACGACGGTCGCGACGACGGGCAGCGCCTTCTTGAAGTAGTGCCCGGCGCAGCCGAAGAAGCCGTGGCAGCCTCCGCTGCTGTGGTGCTTCTTCTTGCCGCTGGAGGTGCTGGTGTCCGGCTTGGCGGCCGCGGCCTGGCAGGCGGAGCCGCAGCCACCGCCGCCGTCGGCGACCAGCATCAGCCCGCTCGGGTCCGCCGAGCTGGCCGGGTTGTCGCCCGCGTAGGTGTAGCCGCCCATCTGGTTGGGGTCGCCGGGCTCGAAGACCGGGTCGGGGGTGAGGAAGCGTCCCGTGACGGGGTCGTAGTCGCGGGCGCCCAGGAGGTTGAGGCCCGTGGTGGCGTCGGTGGGCCGGCCGAGGAAGCCCGCGTTCTCGTCCGCGGCCACCCAGGAACTCGGCTTGGCGCCGCGCGGGTTGCCCCACGGGTCGTAGGCGCGGCGGGTGACGGCCAGCGACGAGGCGTCGACGGCGGTGACGGCCGTGCCCTGACCGTTGGCGATCTCGTAGCTGACCGTGCCGCTGCTGGAACGGGCGACGGTGGTGCCGTCCGGGCCGGTGATGTCGCGCAGTCCGGTCCAGGTCTTCGCGGAGACGTTGAGGGTGATCTGCTCGGCGCCGCCGAAGAGGTAGAGGACGCGGGTCTTGTCGGCGCCGTCGACGGCGGCGGTCTGCTCCAGCAGGTCGCCCTGGGCGTCGTACAGGTACTTGCTGGTGTTTGTGTGGGTGCCGGAGGTCGTGGCGACGGTGGCGGTGCGGCCCTCGGCGTCGTAGGCGAAGGTCTGGCTCTGGCCGGCCGGGATCGCGCCGGTGGGGGCGCCGGTCCAGGTCTGGCCGCTGCCGCCGCACGTGGCGATGGTCAGCTGGGTGGCGTTGGTGGCGGAGGCGCCGGGGTCGGTGAGGCAGACCGCGCTGTTGGCGTTGCTGACCAGTGTGCCGGCAGTGGTGACCTTCCACTTCTGGGTGGCGTCGGTCTTGCAGGTGTCGATGACGACGAGGGTGCCCGCGCTGGTCGCGTTGCCGGTGGTGTCCAGGCACAGGCCGAGGACCTTCACGGTGCCGTCGGTGCCGATCGTCCACTTCTGGCTGGTGGCCCCGCTGCACGCGTTGATCTGCACCTTGGCGCCGGCGGTGGTGGAGCCGCCCGCGTCCTCGACGCACTTCTTGGCGCCGCCGGAGAGCGTGAAGGCGTTGGTCAGCGGGCCGGTGGTGGTGACCTTCCGGCTGATGGTGTCGCCCGCGTTGACGTTGGCGTAGGACGGGTCGGTGTAGGCGGCGGCGATGCTCGCCGTGCCGGTGCCGGGGTTGCCGATGGTGGCCGTGCCCGCCTGGTCGGGGAGCGTGGCGGTCGTCGTGCCGTCGGTGCCGGTGTAGGCGATGGCCTGGGTGGTGTCGTTGAGGGCGTTGCCGGTGGTGTCGTGGCCGACCATGCCGGTGCGGTCGCCGAGCTGGTCGTAGGTATAGGTCTGCCAGTAGGGGGCCGGGCCGCCGACGGTCGTCGTCTTGATCGGGGAGGCGGCGGTCGTCTGGACCCTGGCCGTCGTGCAGCCGCCCACCGCGCCCACCGTCGCGGCGGCCGGGTCGGTGATCCCGGCGGTGTCCGTCCAGGCGGCGGTCAGCCGCTCGAAGGAGTCGTAGGTGAAGCACTGGGTGTCGTGCGTGGTGTTGTTCTGCAGGTCGTCGATCGCGGTGAGCTCGCCGGCCTGGTCGTAGCGGAGGTTGACGACGTCCAGGGCGGTGGTCGACGTCTGGAGCATGCTGCTGGCCTGGGTGACGCGGCCGGTGGTGGCGTCGTACTGGGCGAAGGTCGCCAGTTCCTTGCCGGTGGGCCCGTAGTTGGTCTGCAGCACGCGCCCGAACGCGTCGTGGACGGTGGCGTCGACGTAGGCGGGGGTGTTGGCGGAGCTGATGAAGCCGCCGATGCCGTCGAGGTTGCCCTGCTGGGTGTAGCCGTAGTCGATGTCCTCGGCGGGCAGGTTGCCGTCCGCCTGGTAGTGCTGGGTGGAGAGCAGGCCGACGTTCGGGGTGTAGCGGGAGGTGGAGGTGTAGGTGACCGTGCCGGAGGCGGGCGCGGCGGACTGGCCGGCGGCGGCGAAGCCCTCGGCGGCCGGTATCGTCAGGGTGGTGCCCAGCGGCTGGTAGGCGGTGTTGTAGCCGGTGACGGCCTGCTTGTAGGCCTTGCCCGTCGCGCCGCCGACATAGCGGGTCGCGGAGGTCTGGTAGCCCTTCTCCAGCGTGTCGTACTCATGGGACGCGAGCAGCTTGGTCTGGTCCGGGGCCGCGGACCAGACGCCGGAGTACTCGGCGGTGGGGCGGTTGTCCCAGTCGTAGGCGTAGGACAGCACCTGGCCGCGCGCGTCGGTGGTCTGGAGCAGGTTGCCGGCCAGGTCGTACTTGTCGAACGTGGTCTTTCCGGCGTCCGGGTCGGTCTGGGACGTCTTCTGGCCGAGCGCGTTGTAGGTGTACGACCAGGCGTTGCCCGCGTTGTCCTTGATCGAGTCGATCTGGCCGGCCGCGGTGTAGGTGTAGTGGGTGGTGGCGTCGGCGGCCGGGACGGCGTTCGCGGTGCCCTGCTTCCACAGCACGGTGGAGCCGCCGGAGGCGACGACGGCCACGGTGGAGTCGCCCCGCACCTGGAAGGTCGCGCCCGTGGTGGCGGTCAGGCCGGTCGTCCACAGTTGGGCGACTGCCGTGCTGTAGACGACGAGGTTGCCGTCGGTGCCGAACTTCGCCCAGGCGCCCGGGTGGCCGCTGGTGGCGGAGGACCAGATCGTCTTGCCGGTGGCCAGCGCGGAGAGCACCAGGTTGCCGTCGGCCTGCATGGTCAGGCGGACGCTGTCCGAGGTCAGCGAGGTGCCGGAGGGGATCACCGAGCCGCCCGGGAGGGTGACCGTGGAGCCGGTGTTCTTCACCACCGTGCTGGTGGTGCGGCCGACGGCGTCGGTGAAGGTCGCGGTGGAGCGGCCGCCGGCCGGGGCGGTGGTGTCGACCTCGTCCGCGCCCGGGTAGGCGCTGGAGCTGTGCCACTGCTCGACGGCCTGGTGCCAGAGGGTCCCGCGCAGCGGGCGGCCCTGGCCGTCGTAGGTCGTGGTGGTCTCGGAGGGGATCTGGTTCTCGTTCGCCGCGTACAGCGTGGTCGAGGGGAAGTCGTTCGGCTCGGAGTAGGCCGAGTAGGACGCGGTCTGCCAGCCGTGCGAGTCGTAGAAGGTGTCGGAGATGATCCGGCCGGAGTTGGAGTCGCCCATCGCGGTGGACTGGGTCTGCCGCGGCTGGAGCATGCCGTCGTAGATCGAGATCGCGGTGGCGTACGTGCCGTCCTCGCGGAGTGTCTTCGTGGTGACCGAGGTCGGCGCGCCGGGCTGGGTGATCGTGTCGCCGGGGGCGGGGACCGCGCCGGGGTTGATCGCGTAGGCGAAGGTTTCGTCGGCGCTCTGTCCGGCGGACTTGTCCCGGCCGGGCAGCCACACGGCGGTGCGCCGGCCGAGCGCGTCGTACGTCATGTCGGTCTTGCGGCCGTTGGCGTCGACGCTCTCCAGCGGCAGCCCGCGCAGCGCGTCCAGGGTGGAACTGACCGTCCAGCCCTGGCTGTTGACGGAGGCCTTGGCGGTGGCGTTGGTGTTGTCGCCGGAGCTGCTCCAGTCCGGGTCGAAGTCGGTGTGGGTCTTCTGCCCGGTGGCGTCGTAGGCGTCGGTGACGCGGCCGGCGCCGTCGTAGGCCGTGGCGGACGTCGTCTGCCAGTTCTCCGTGCTGCCGGTGAAGCCGGTGGCGGTCTGGGTGCCGGTGACCTGGCCGTCGGCGGTGACCGATCCGAAGGCGCCCAGGCCGGTGAGGGTGCCGTCGCCCGCGTAGTAGATCTTCTGGTCCGTCAGCAGGCTGCTCGCGCCGAGCGCGGTGCCGCAGGCGCCGACGGTCGAGGTGACCCGGTTCGTGTAGGACAGCATCATCGTGTTCGACGCGGGCGGCGTCGCGTACGTCGTGGTCGCGCACTTCTCCTGGTTCGGGTCCGTGCCGTCGCCGTGGCCGTTGACGGTGGAGAGGCGGCCCTGGGCGTCGTACGCGGTGTCGGTCGTCGTGTGCCGCCAGCTGCCGCTCGCCAGGCGCTCGTACTCGCGGGAGCTGCTGGTCCTGATCCGGTGCGCGGCGACGTCGGGGAGGGTGGACAGGGCGGGCTCGGTGTCGCCGGGGTTGTCCTCCTGCGTCCAGTCCGTCCAGGGGGTCTGGTCGGCGGAGGCGGTGGTCGTGAAGGTGAACGGGCCGTTCACGCTGCTGGCGTCGACGGTGCCGCCGGCCTCGGTGTAGGTGTCGTCCTGGAGGGTGGTGCCGGCCAGCGGATCGGCGTCGGTGACGCTCAGGACGGTGCTCCCGCCCACCTTGGCGTCGACGGTGACGGAGCGGCGGGTGCCGTCGGCCTTGTAGTCGCCGTCCATGCCCTGGAGGTAGGTGGTGGTCTGCTGGGTGACGGGCTCGGGGGCCTGTCCGGTCTGCACGGTGACGGTGCGGAAGCCGCGGAACTGGTCCCAGGTGCGGTACTGGTCGTCGGTCAGCGCGGAGTCGTCGCGGTGCCAGGCGGGGCCGGAGTAGCTGTAGCGGGAGATCTGGGTCTCGGAGCCCGCCGGGTTGTTCTGGGCGTCCGGCTTGTACTGGCCGGCGATCGTCAGGTCGGACACGGCCACGCTGTTCACGGTGACCTTGTTGAACCAGTCCGCGATGGGCTTCGAGGCGCCGGGGACGGTCCAGTACACGGGATAGCAGGAATTGGTGTTGCTGTCGGCCTGCGCCATGGACAGCGTTCTGCCCGCGCAGGGCGCCGCGTCGTATTCGACGGCGATCGACTCACCGGTCTCGGTCTGCACGCTCGATATCCGCGGCCGGTACAACGGCGGGGCCGACGGTGAATCGTCGTTCACCCGGTTGTCGATCTCGGTTCCGGTGAACGAGACCTGGTTCAGCGCGATATCGCTGTCGCCGTTTTCGTAGGTGTCCTTGCCCGTGTGCCTGACGGACTGGAGCCACATCACGGCCTGGAGCATCCCGGCGTCCTTCGGGTCCACCGAGGTGCCGGTGACCGGGTCGACGGTGCCGCCCGCGTCCGAGTAGACCTGGCCCAGCTGGTAGGAGTCGACCGCGGTGAGCTGGTCGGTCGCCTTCACATGGACCTTGGTGGTGATGGAGTCCAGCCGGGTCGTGGTCCAGAAGCTGGGGCCGGAGGTGACGCACACGTCGGCGGGGACCGTGGTGGCCCCGTCCGGGAGCTTGGTCTTGTCCGTCGAGTCGCAGTGCAGGTCCCAGGGGACGTCCGGCCAGTGGGTGGCGGTGGAGTCCTTGAGGTTGCCGGCCGAGCAGTCGGTGAAGGAGGAGGTGGTCTGGCAGCGCTGGGCGAGGCCGAAGTCCACCTGGGCCGCGGGGGTCCGCCCCGCCTTCTCGTCCGCGAGGGTGTAGCCGTACGAGATCAGGGTGAGCGCGCCGCCGCGGGTGTACGAGGTCAGGGTGCCGGTGTCGTCGGGGTCGTCGCTCTCGGCCGCCTGGCCGCCGCCGAGGTCGTAGTAGTTCGACTCGGTCGTGTAGTCGTAACGCTGCACGAACCCGGTCGGCGACACGACGAAGTCGAGGTTCCAGCGCCAGCCCTCCGGCTTGTCGCACTGGGAGGCCTTGCCCTTGGCGCTGGTGTAGCAGGGGTCCGAGGAGCGGGGGTGCAGCACCGGGACGCCCCAGGCGGAGTGCGTGGAGTCGTCGGCGGGGCTCGCGGGCATGGTCGCCTCGGTGCCGGAGCCGGTCGGCGCGTGGTCGGCGCCGAAGTAGGCGGCGGTGCCGTCCGTGGTCAGGACCCGGTAGTAGACGCCGTCGTGGAGGCCGTTGTCGGCGCCGGACAGCTCCTGGACGAGGGTGCCGTCGTCGCCCTGGAGCCGCCACTGCCTGATCTCGCCGGCGACGCTCGAGTCGACGCCGTCGGACACCAGCACGCCGGAGTGCGAGCCGAAGGAGAGCGTGGCGTTGTCGCCGCCCCAGCACTCGTCGCCCGAGCCCTTCAGGATCTTCTTGTCGTCGGAGTCGAGGAGCGAGCCGCAGCCGCGGTAGCTCCGCTCCACGGAGCCGACCTGGTAGCTCCAGCCGTCGCCGACCCAGGAGGACTGGGAGTTGCGGGCGGTGGTCTCGCCGTCCACCGACTGGGAGTCGTAACTGAGGCCCACGTCGGGGGCGTTGCCGCCGATCGCGGCGGGCACGGAGACCGGGTAGGCGTAGGTGAAGGAGCCGGTGGCGGAGGCCTGCCAGGTGCCGGCCGCGGAGAGGCTGGTCGCGCCGAAGTCGCCCTGGGAGCCGGAGGCTCCGGAGGTGACGGCCAGCGCGGTGGTGTCGGCGGCGGTGACCGCCGAGAGGGGCTCGGTGCGGACGGACATGGTCGTCGCGCCGCCGCCCGTGTCGTCGTCCTGCTGCTCCGGCTCGGGGGCGGAGGCGGTACCGGTCGCGGGTGCCGAGTTCAGGGTGACGGTCGCCGTCAGCTGGTCGGCGGCGGCGCGGTTGGTGAACTTCACCGGGGTGCGCTTCTGGCACTCCGCGCGTTCCGGCGTCGTCAGCGCACAGCCCGGCAGCTGGACCACCTGGAGCCGTGAACCGTAGCCGCCGCCGTACGCCTTGGCGATCGCGGCGTAGTCGATGACGACCTGCACGCGACTGCCTGCGGCGGTCGTGCCGGCCGCGGTGCCGGCCGCGGTGCCGCTCGGGGTGAGGCCGAGCAGCATGCCGTTGGCGCCGGCCTTGAGCGTCCGGTCGTGGGACGCGGTCTGGACGCGGACCCCGGGGACGGTGTGCGCGGCGTCGGCGGAGGCCACCCAGACCGGCAGCGCACCCGCCTTGACCGGCCCGGTCGCGCCCGCGGCCGGCAGGTCGACGGTGGCCGTGCCCGCCTTCGGCCACTGCGGGGCGTCCGCGGTGTAGGCGCCCAACGGCCGGTAGCCCTTGGGGTGCGCTGGGGTCTTCCGCGTCAGGGTGTGCGCGCCCACGGCCCGGGTGGTGTCGACGCTCTTGGGGTCCTTCGGGTTCCACACCGTGCCGTCGAACGTGAAGCCGCCGTGGTGCCCGAAGTCGGGGTCGTCCGAGTGGCCGGCGAGGAAGCCCGGGGTGCCGACGCCGGTGGCTGTCGCGATCGGCAGGAGCAGCGCGAAGAGGGCGACCGGAATGGCCCAAAGGCCAAGTCCGCCAAGGAATCTTCGATGCCATACACCCGCGAACCAGCGCCGTCTGCCACTCACACGAACCCCCGGAATCGGCCCTGAGCGGCCGTCATTTCGTCACCGCACACGTGTGAGTGATCGAGCGGAAGCTAAATGCGGCCATGATCGCGGCTCAATACCCTTTGCCAATTCCGTGAAAAGACCGTGCTTCAACTTGGCAGAGCGTGTGTAGTTTCTGTACCGAAATTGATCACTGCCCTGTGGCTACCGGGCTTCCCCCACCCCGATGCCAGCGATCGAAGGAAGCCCGCCAGGTGTTGAGAGCTCCCAGCCCCTCCGGATCACCGATACGAACCGGCCAAAGACGCACCGCTCCGGTGCGCCGACTCGCCCTGTTCGCGGCCGCCCTCGGTCTGCTGACGGTCCTCCCGGTCCTCCCCGCCGCCGCCGACGACTTCTCGTCCACCCCGGCCGATCCGCTGCTCGCCGCGCAGGCACAGGCGAAGTCCACCGGGAAGTCCGTCCCGGTCGACGCGTTGACCACGGAGGTCTCCACCACCGAGGCGCTGCCGGACGGCACCTTCTCCAACACCACCAGCGTGCTGCCGGCCCGCGTCCTCAAGGACGGCGAGTGGACCCCGGTCGACGCCGGCCTGGTCGCCGACGGCCACGGCGGCTTCACGCCCACGGCCACCCCGAACGGGGTCACGCTCTCCGGCGGCGGCGACGGCCCACTGGTCACCCTGACCCACGCCGACGGGCCGAGCATGGCCCTGACCCTGCCGTTCACGCTGCCGAAGCCGAGCGTCGACGGCGACACCGCGCTGTACTCCTCGGTGCTGCCCGGCGTCGACCTGTCGGTGTCCGTCACCGACCAGGGCGGGTTCAGCGACGTCCTGGTCGTCCACGACGCCGAGGCCGCCGCGAATCCGGAGCTGAAGAAGCTCACCCTGGCCACCGCCACCCACGGTCTCACCCTGGCCACCACCGACTCCGACGGCGTGAGCGCCACCGCGACCGACGGCGACCTGGCCTACACCAGCCCCCAGCCGCTGATGTGGGACTCCGGCGCCACGCCCGCCGCCTCCCCGACGCCCGGCCCGGCCACCGGTCTCGTCTCGTCCGTGGACGGCCCCGGCCCCGGCGCGGACACCGAGCCGGTCGCCATGACCGCCACCGGCAAGGCGCTGACGCTGACCCCGGACGCCGGCATGCTCACCGACCCGGACACCGCGTACCCGGTGTACATCGACCCGTACACCAACCCGGTCTCCTCCACCGCCGGCCACTACACCGAGGTCTACTCCAGCTCGACCTGCGACGACGCGCCGCAGTACGACAAGGCGCAGACCAACGGCCAGGGCGTGGGCTACCAGCAGTGGGGCGGCGCCTGCGGGGTCGGCCTGGAGCGCTCGTACTGGGCGATCAACACCGGTGGGCTGCACCCGGCGTTCGTCGTCTACGACGCCTTCGTGAAGATCTCCACCACCTACGCGGCCAGCTACGACTGCAGCCACGACCAGCCGCTGACGCTGCACACCACCAACGCGATCTCCTCCAGCACCGACTGGCTGTCCCGGCCCGGCGTGCACGACACCGCCTTCCCGCCGGTCACCGACACCGTGCCCAGCGGCGCCAACTCGGGCAGCTCGTGCAGCAACAGCACCGCCACCTTCCACGTCACCGACCAGGCGCAGAAGATCGCCGACGCGGACGGCGACGGCTACGACGCCGACGGCACCTTCGGCGACGGCGCCAACACCTGGACCATCGGCCTGTACGGCAACGAGTCGCAGACCTCCGGCAACGACGACTACCTGCGCATGTCGACGACCCTGACCCTCACCACCCGCTTCGACATCCCGCCCGCCGTGCCGACGAGCCTGCACATCACCCCGGCCGCCGCCGGCGCCTCGGCCGCCTGCACCACGAACGGCACGGGCTGGATCGGCGCCACCACCTACTCGGACGCCGGCAGCAACATCACCCTGCACTCGACCGTCACCACCCAGATGTCCGGCGAGAACGTCAAGGCGCACTACCACGTCTGGGACCGCACGGTCGATCCCGACGGCGACGGCAGCGGGGCCAACGTGTCGACCCCGGCCAGCGCCTTCCTCGACTCGGGCACCGACGCGGCGGTCAAGATCGGCGCCACCCTCAAGGACGGCCACCAGTACGGCTGGGACGTCTACGCGGAGGACGACTCGACCTCCGACCTGAAGTCCCCGATCTCCGACCACTGCTGGTTCTCCACCGACTTCACCGCCCCGCCGACGCCGGAGGTGACCGGCAACTCCGCCTTCCCGCCGGTGGGCACCGAGCGCACCGTCCCGCCGGCCTACGCCGGTCCGGGCAGGACCACCGACTTCACCGTGGCCGGCGCCGACAGCCCCGCCGCCGACACCAGCTGCGTTCCGGGCCCCTGCACGTCCAGCGGCATGGACTCGTTCCTGTGGCAGCTCGACTCGCCGCCCACCGCCGCCGACGGGGAGAGCGCCGCGCTCACCGGCACCGACAGCCAGGGCCGGGCCACCGCGACCATTCCCGTGCCGATCCGCGACTGGGGCGTGCACACCCTGTACGTGGCCGGCGTCGACAAGGCCGGCAACATCTCCGCCGCCCCCTCCGGCTACACCTTCACCGTCCCGTGGGACCCGGCCACCCCGGTCAAGCCCGGTGACATCTCCGGCGACGGCGTGCCCGACCTGCTCGCCACCACCAAGACCGGCGACCTCGACCTGATCCCCGGCAACCTCGACCCGGCGCAGCCGGCCGACCCGGCGCAGAGCGGCCCGGTCACCGGCGCCGCGCCCGCGGTCACCGGCCCGGTCACCGTGGCCACCGCCGCCGACTCGCCCGACGGCACCGGCTGGAACACCTACCTCGTCGCCCACCGCGGCAACCTGCACGGCGCGGACGTCGACGACCTGTTCGCGTACAAGAGCGGCAAGCTGTACATCGTCAAGAACGACCAGGACCCGGTCGACGACGCGTCCTTCCCGAGGTCCCCGTACTCCACGTACGGCGGTTTCATCGGTCGGCGGTTCGACGTCGTCGCCAAGGACGCCTGCGCGCCGGCCGACATCGTGGCCGACGACAGCCGTTGCCGGACCACCGACTACAACAGCCAGACCTGGAACGTCAGCCAGCTCATCGCGCCCGGCAACGTCTTCGGCAACACCAACGGCTATCCGGCCGTCATCACCGTCGAGAACAAGGAGCTGTGGATCTACCAGTCCGACGGCGGCCAGCACCTGAAGAACCCGGTCCTGCTCGGCGACGGCGACTGGAGCGGACAGACCCTGATCGCCGCCGGCACCTTCAAGGGCAGCCCGGTCCTGTGGTCCCGGGACAACGCGACGGGCAGCCTGTACAGCTACCCGATCACGGTGGACGCGACGACCCTCGTCCCGGCCCTGCTCCACCCCACCACGCACACCAGCCTGGGGCTCACGCTGTCGCCGACCGTCTACCCGCGCATCGCCTCACCCGGTGACATCAACAGCCCGGTCCAGCTGGGCGCGACGAACGCCGGCGGCCCGGACGGCATGCCCGACCTGTACGCGGTGGACGCCTTCGGCCAGCTCACCGAGTACAACTACCGCCAGAGCCCGATACTCGTCTCCCCGCCCGCCTACGACTTCGCCGCCCCGGTCTCCCTGGGCTCGGTCTCCGACACCGCCACCCACTGGTGGAAGCTCGCCGAGGGCTCCGGGACGACCACGGCCGACAGCACCGGCACCCTCACCGCCACGCTGTCCGGCGCCTACTCCTGGACGACGGACGCCACCCGCGGCAACTCCGTCAGCCTGACCGGCACCACCGGGTACGCCGCGACCACCGCGTCCGCCGTGGACACCTCCAAGAGCTTCACCGTCTCGGCCTGGGTGAAGCTCAACTCCCTCACCGGCACCAACAGCACGTTCGTCTCGCAGAACGGCGCCGTCAACAACGGGTTCCAGCTGTACTACTCCTCCGGCGCGCAGGTCTGGGCCTTCGGCCGGCACAGCACCGACGCCACCGGCGCCGTCTGGCGGGCCGTCTACGGCAGCAAGGCCGCCACCGGCCGGTGGACCCATCTGGTCGGCGTCTACGACGCCACCGCCAAGGAGCTGCGCCTGTACGTCGACGGCAAGCTCACCGGCACCCGGGACTGGACCTACACCCCCTGGAACGCCACCGGCCCGCTCCAGATCGGCCGCAAGCAGGCCTCCGGCGCCTACGGCGAGTACACCAACGGGGCCGTCAGCGGCGTCCGCCTCTACCCCGCCGCCCTGCCCCCGGCCGACGCGTCGGCCTCGGGCGACGTCCCGAAGGTGACCCAACTCGACTGACAATGAGGGGGAGTTCAGCCGACACTGTCGACAGTCGAGGCTGAATTCCCCGTACTGACCATTGACCGCTCCCTAGTGTCGACACTAGGAAGGTAGTGCTGCCCCAGCAGTCACGCCGACCACGCCGATCACGCCTGCCGACACTCAGGGAGTTGGTTGTCCATGAGGTCCATGAGGTCCATGAGGTCCATGACCATGCGAGCCCGCGTGCGGGCCCTCGCCCTCGGGGCTGCGGCCCTCGCGTCACCCGCCGTGCCCGCCCGAGCCGCCGCGTCGAGCGACGACACGCTCTCCGTCGGCGCCGGCGAGACCTACCTGCTGAGCGCGACGACCAGGCTGACCGCCCTGTCGATCGCCGAGGGCGGCACGCTCGCCGTACCGGACGGCTACAGCCTGACGATGACCGTCGACGGCGTCGAGACCGGCTCGGTGCTGACGGCGACGCCGGCCACCGGCACGACGCTCGCGCCCGGCTCGTACGAGGGCGACATCGTGCTCACGGTGGCCGAGCAGAACACGGCGACGTTCGCCAACGTGACCTTCCCGATCCGGCAAGCCCTCTACGTCGGCGCCGCCGGGATCGTCACGGCCAGGTCGGCGCTGTCGGCGGTGACCGGGGGCCGGGTGACGGACGTCGAGGCGAACGGGGTCGGCATCGTCTCGAACGGCGAGGCCTTCAACGGGGTGTACGCGGCAGGCGGCGGCGCGTACGCGCTGCGCGCCTCGGAGATCGCCTTCACCGGCAACGGGCGCTGCGACTTCATCGGTGACGGCACCGCCGTGGTCGGGACCGGTGCGGGCACGACCCTGGTCCTGGACGGCGTGACCATCACCAACAAGGGCGTGGTCCGCAGCGGCGTCGTCGCCGCGGACGGCAGCGCCCTCCTGGTCAAGAACTCCACCGTCCGCTGCCTGAACGGGATCCTGCCGGCCGACTACGTCCCCGCGGGCGGCGCGAACATGCTGGTCGCGCCCTGGCGGCTGGGCATCTCCGGCAACGTGCGGGCCACCAACCTGCTGGGCGCGAACACGACGGCCACCTATCTCTCCTCCACCGTCGAGTCCGAGACCTGGGGCGCCTTCTCCGTGGACTCGACGTCGAACTCGAAGGCCACGGCCGTCAACTGCCGGATCGCCAACCTGGGCGACGAGGGATACGGAACCTTCGCGGACGGGAACGTCGTGGAGCGCATCCTGGGCTGTGAGATCGACGCGGGCACGTACGCGACGATCATCGGCGCCTCCGACGCCACGGTGCACTACGGCGACAGCACGGCGGAGGCGGTCGCGGCCCTCGACGCCGAACTCGCCCTCGGCCTCTCGGACGCCGAACTGGCCGCCCTCCCGGCACAGGGCACGCGGATCGCGTCACGCGGTTTCGGCGTGCTGTGGCACGGCGCCGGGACCCTGCGCATCGACGGCTCCACGGCGCTCACCACCCGCCACACCGCCTTCCTCGTCAAGGCCGTCCGCGCCACCGTCACGGTCGACGGCTCCCAGGGCGCCGGGATCACGCCCGGCAACGGCGTCGTCCTCCAGGTGATGGAGACCGACAACCCCGGCTCCCTCAACGGCGTGTACACCGAGCCCACCGACGACCCGGTCCGCGACGACGGCTTCGACGTGACGCGGGTGCACGACGCCGACACCACGGCGTCCTTCACCGCCATCGCCGTCCGGGGCGACTTCTACAACGCGCGCCGCAGCGGGCAGAACCTGGCGCTGACCTTCGACGGGTCGACCGTCGAGGGCGTCCTGTCCGCCTCCGTCTCCCGGCACGCCGTCGACTCCATCGGCTCGGCCGAGTACACCGAGCTGGGCCATGTCACCAACACCGTCCGGCCGGTCGTCAACAACGGCGTCCTCGTCACCCTGACCGGCGGTTCCACGTGGACGGTGACCGGCACGTCGCACCTCAGCGCCCTGACTCTCGACGCGGACTCGGCGGTGACCGCCCCGGACGGCTCCGCCGTGACGATGACGGTGGACGGGACGCCGACCCCCGTCGCGCCGGGCGGCGTCCACACGGGCGCGATCACGCTGACGCTCTGACGCCTCGACGCCTCGACGCGCCGACGCCTCGACACTCCGGCCCCTCGACACTCCGGCCCTCCGCGCTTTGAGTGCGAAACCATGGCCGTTTTACACGTGAATCACAGCAGAAGCCCCTAATTTCCAGACAGGTGCATGACAATCTCACCACTGGCAGCGAAGGGGCTCGCTCTCATGAACAACCACAGGAAACGCAAGGCCCGTCGCGTTCTGGTCCTCGGCACGGCCGGCGCTTTGGCCATCGGCACGAGCGTCGCGGCCCTGGCGTCGGCGACCGGATCGCTCGCGGCACAGACCACCGCCTGCTCGTCCGCCCTCACCTTCACCCGGTCGGCCGCCTCCCTCGACGTGGGCGACAACCCGCGCCACGTGGTGACCGGCGACCTGGACGGCGACGGCAACGCGGACGTCGTGGCGGCCGACAACGACGGCGACTCGCTCTCCGTCCTGCTGGGCAACGGCGACGGCACCTTCGGCACGGCCGCCGAATACCCGGTGGGCGACCAGCCCTACCAGTCCGTCATCGCCGACTTCGACGACGACGGCAACCCGGACATCGCCACCGCCGACTTCACCGGCGGCACGGTCAGCGTTCTGCCCGGCACCGGTGCGGGCGCCTTCGGCACCGCCACCCAGTACACCGTGGGCGCGGGCGCCCGCTCCCTCGTCCCGGGCGACCTCGACGGGGACGGCGACCTCGACCTCGCGGTGGCCGAGGAACAGGGCGGCGGCGTCAGCCTCCTGACGGGCGACGGCGAGGGCGCGTTCACCGTCGACGTCGAGGCGGTGACCGTGACCCGGCCGCACGGCCTGGTCCTCACCGACTTCGACGACGACGGCGACCTGGACATCGCCACCGCCGGCGTCGCCACCGCAGGCGGCGTCAGCGTGGCCCTCGGCAACGGCGACGGAACCTTCGGCGCCGTCACCGAGTACGCCAGCGTCGCCCGCCTCTACTCCATCGCCCAGGGCGACTTCGACGGCGACGGCGAGACCGACCTGGCCACCGTCAGCAACGGCTCCAACACCCTGGAGGTGTTCGCGGGCAACGGCGACGGCACGTTCGACGACTCCGTCGCCTACACCACGTCCGCCCTGCCGGTGGCCGTGGGAGCCGCCGACGTGGACGGCGACGACGTGACGGACATCCTCGTCTCCTCCCTCAAGGGGAGTTCGGTCAGCGTCTTCCAGGGCACGTCGGGCGGCGCTCTGACCGAACTGACCGAGTTGACGGCCGACGGCGCCTACGAGGCCTCGGCCGCCGACCTGACGTCCGACGGCACGCAGGACCTGGTGGTGGCGAGCAGCAACAGCGACCAGGTGGACGTCTTCACCGGCTCCTGCGGCTGAGAAACCACCGGCGCCTCCACCGCGCGGCGGCCCGGTGGAGGCACAGCCGGCCATCCGCTCCGGGGCCGGACGGGCCTAGGTGACTGGTGTTAATCGTTGGGGCTCGCGTTGGGGCTTCGGCCTGTGTCAGGCTCAGGGCCGTTGGTCGCTGGGTGTGGGGAGAGGTTGAG
>NZ_JBFAKW010000172.1:0-17213 GCF_040655955.1 Streptomyces sp. NPDC050263
CCTCGTACTGGACGTACTTGGGCTTTCGGCCGGTGCGGCGAGAGTGCGTGCCGGGCGTCGCGACGGGGCGAACGTTGCCTGCCGCGGCACTAGGAAGGCGGGCGAGCGGCTCTACGGTCAGCGTCCGCGTACGGCGGAGGAGGTCGGGCGCTCCGCCTCCGGCATCGACGGGGTGGAGGTACTGCGGGTGACGGGTACCTCGACACACGACGGGGACGGCATCGACGTGGTCGTCCGCACGTCCGGTTCGGCGTACAACGGATTGCTCGACCCGGAGGAGGTCGCCGTGCGGCGCTGTTTCGCGGTGCGGGTGTCGCCCAAGTCGGAGTGGCGTGAGGATCCCCGTGACGTGGACTGCCCTGATGGCCCTCCGCTGACCTTCGCCCCGCCACCCGAACCGCCCCGGCTGCCGTACGAGGAGCTCCGCGCGAAACTTCCCCGGGTGCCGGAGGGCGGCCGAGTGAATGAGGCCGAGGTGCGCCGTAGGCTCGGCGCCCTGGATCTACATCCGGCGATCCGTACCGAGGTGGAGGCGGACGGTGGCCGGATCGGCGTTCTCCTGTCGGTGAAGGGCAACGGCTTCGACGCGCAGGACTGACTTCTTGCCCGCGTGGGCCCCGGCGCCACCGAGGTGTGGGTGCCGCCTCGGATCCAGCGGATGCCCGGAGAGGGCGGCTGCACCGTCGGCAATGCCCTGGACCCGAAACCGTCACCGCACTGAACGGGGTGCCTGGCTCCCTCGGGCCACAGGTCCGCGTGCCCCATTAGGATCGGCAGCCGGGGTGACGCGGCGCGACCGCCGCGAAGCGCGCCAGATCTGACCAGGCGGTCCGTACGGCCTGTGGGACAGCACCATCACGCGGCGCTCGACGGCGATCTCGAATCCCGGAGGGTACGCGGGCGAGTCCAACTCGACCTCGTGCACGTCGGATGCAGCTTCACACCGGTCATCCAGGGCACGTCCAGCAGATCCCGCAGCCGTTCCCCCGCATGCCGATCGTGCGGCTGATACACGGCGTAGCCCAGCAGCCGTCCTGGACGCCGTGCGAGCTCAGCGACTGTGCGGCTCGTCAGCCGTCCGTGGGGTGCGCCGGGCCGAGGGCGAGTGCGGTTGCCAGGGTGTGGGTGAGGCCGGGTTCGTCGACGGCGGGCAGCAGGTTGCCCGGCTGGGCATACCGGGCCAGAGACCACACGGCGGCTCGGAGGCCGTGAGCGGTGAGCCGCCGGGTGCGTGCGGCGGTGGTGAGCAGGGCCGGCAGGACATGGAGGGGGTGCGGGTGCCGGGTGGTCGCGTGAAGCGGTGGCACGTTGCGGGGGTCGGCGCGGAGTACCGGGGTTCCGTCGTGTGGGGCGGGCAGGCCGATCAGATCGACGATGAGGTCGGTGGGGCCGACGAAGTGCTCCGGGTTGTACAGGGTGAGGCTTTGGACGCCGGCGGCGAACAGGAGGCCGCTGAGGTCTCCGCCGCGGTCCGCTCCGGCGAGGAGCACGCAGGCGCTGTGGGCGGGGATGCCCTTGTGGCGCAGGGCATTGACGGCGGCAGCAGCGGTGGCGACGGCGTGGGCGTGCCCGGTGGCGTCCACCATCGGTGTGGCGGTGGGCTTCAGGGCGGCACGGACGGCGGCGGTGTGAGCGGGGTGGGTGTGCGAGAGGCATACCGCGGTGAAGCCGGGGGCCAGGGCGGCCACGGTGGCGGCCAGCTCTTCGGGGGTGTCGGCGGCTATCGGCAGGGGATGGATGTCCAGGCCGGTGGCATGGCGCAGGTGGACGGCGGTGGATTCCAGGGCCGGCAGGACGGCGGAGGCCGGCAGCGGGCCGAGGTGGGCCACGTCCGAGGCGTTGGAGATGAGTGCGATGCGGCGGCGCCGGCCGGTGTAGGAGTCGGTGCTGTCAGGGTCGAGCAGGAGCTGCTCGATGACACGGTGGTCGGCCTCTGCGTCGAGTAGCGCGCGCTCCCGGTCGGTGCCCGCGGGTACGCACAGGCGCTGGGTGATCTTGCCGGTCGCGGCGGTTTCCAGTGCGGGATCGCCCAGGTGCACCAGATCGCCGCCGAGCCGTTCGTGGAGCAGCGTCTGGAGCCGTAGCTGCGTTGCGGGACCGTTCGTGTCGATGGTGAGACGGCAAAGGCCGGTGTCGGGGCCGGAGTCCGTCTCGATCAGCAGGGCTCCGGGGATGTCGGCGACGGCGGCGGCGACCGTAGGGGCCGCTTTCTGCCTGACTTCTGCCCGCAGGCTGAAGGCGGGCCGGGGCTTACCGGGAGAGGGGACACGAGAGTGCGGCCGGCTGGAGGGCATACCTGCCAAGATCCTTTCTCGGTGGAGCGGAGCACGCTACGCGACCCGCACCCGCTGGGCACGGCTGGCGGTCCGAGAAGGCACTCCTGGTGACGCAGGTGCGGGTCGCCCGGATTCCGAAGGACATCCCCGTCCCCCACGCGTGCCTCCTGGCTGCCATGTGCACCCGCCGGCTTGCCTGAACGAGGAACCTCCGCACCCACGGGCGCGCTCTGGCAATCGAAGGGCACCCGGCGACTTGTCGGCGGCGAGACTTTATCAGTTGCCGAGTTCAGCAACTGATGGATGGGTTGTCAGTGCACTCTGCGACAGACGTGCCTGCTGGTCGCGTCGTGCGGGGCGACAGCGCGTGCATGAACGACCTGGACGTGCCGTACGCCTCAGCGGGCCTGAGGGGCCAAAGGAGCGCTGTACGAGCTTTCGACTGAAGGCCATCACTCGCGAGGATCATCTGGCTTCGTGCGGGCCCGGTCCGCGGTGAGCCATATGCAGGTCCCCTCGTCGGGGACGGGAAGCCGGACTGGCGGGCGGAGAGTCTGGGCTCCGCCGAACGGGCTCAACAGAGTGGTCTCCTATGGCAGCTGAGACACTGTGTTGTCGTCGGTCACCTCGTACAGGTCGATGCGCAGCAGCTCGCGCACGTGTGCCGGGACGCGTGCGGCGGCTTTGGCAGATGAGGACGGCACGATCAGCGCATACCGTATCTGCGGTTCCTGGCGCGTCATACGGCGCAGGAGTTGTCCGCAGGCGATGTCGGCGTCGATGCCCTTCTCGCTGGTGCGGCCCTTGGCTTCGCAGATCAGCCGCTCGTCGCCGCGCACGGCTTCGAGATCGGTCCACCGGTCGGTGGGATCGACCGGTGTCCAGCCCTGGGCGAGCAGCCAGGTGCGGAAAGCGTCGGTGACCCGGTCCTCGTCGCTGTCGCGTGCCAGGATCGTCCGCAGCGCCGCCAGGTCCGCCTTCTGGTTGCGGCGCAGGCGG
The DNA here is from genome assembly GCF_040655955.1 of Streptomyces sp. NPDC050263. Taxonomy (NCBI): domain Bacteria; kingdom Bacillati; phylum Actinomycetota; class Actinomycetes; order Kitasatosporales; family Streptomycetaceae; genus Streptomyces; species Streptomyces sp. NPDC050263. The sequence continues at coordinate 3,276 of NZ_JBFAKW010000172.1, forward strand.
CCGCGGCCGTCCGCGTCGAGGTCGGCCGGACGGATCACGACCAGCCGCAGTCCGTGCGCGGGGATCTCGGTGTCGCGCCGGGCGTTGTACAGCGTTCGCTGCTCACCGCGGTGGACACCGCTGACGGTGAGCTTGTCGGGCTTGTCGAAGTGGGGCGTGGGCTGGTCGTGCTGCAGTTCCCGGTATTCGACCACGAGTTGGTGGCCGGGCCAATAGGCGTCGACCGGAAGCTTGACCTGCCGACCGTTCGCGCCGGGGTCTCCCAGCAGCCAGTCGAACTTGTGCTGGGTCAAGGCCACCTCGCCCAACACCTGGTCGCACAGCCCGACCACGTACGCCTCATCACTGTCGTCTCTCGTTCCCATGGCAGCGCATCATGGCAGCCCCCGCTGACAACGCCGGCCGCTCCACCGGTACCCGCAGCCGTTGCCGGTCCGAGTGGCAGCTCACCGACTGCTCACTCGTGTCGCCGACCGGGCTGGTCAGGGGGCAGGACACGGTGATTGCTCCTCCGGACTCATCCGGGTCGCGCCGACGGGCCACAGGACTTCGACGTGCACACCCTTGGCGCGGGCGAAGGCGACCAGGTGGGCTGTGGCGTCACGGCGGTCGGAGGGGGAGCCGTCCCAGATCGCCAGCAGGCGGGCGCACGAGCCCAGCAGCCGCTCGTCCGCGCCCACGCAGGCGTCGGGGTCGCCCGGGTCGTACTCCAGCAGCCGCACCTGCTGCGAGAGCAGCAGCAACTCCCCAGCGGCTCGCCGGCCGTGTGCCTCCATCACCTCGGGTATGCCGTTCCTGGAGGGCAGCACCGTCACCAGCGCCAGCTCCGCCGCGCGGGCGGCGCGCCCGAAGACCACCGGCAGCCCCCGTCCGGCACGCACCAGACCCGCCCGGCCCGCTCGTGCGCAGTCGGCGAGGCGTTTGCGTAGCTCCTCCTCGAGCATCGCCAAAGTGGGCGCGGTGAGATCGTGGTGTCCCACGACAGCGATCACTTCAGGGAGTCCTCTCTGAGGGGCGCAGCTGATGCGCGGTGCTTTGTTCTTGTCGAATCAGGTCGGCCCGGCGGTGCGCCGTCCGTCACTTGCCGGCGTGTTCTCCCAGGTAGAACAGCAGCATCACCCAACCCGCGATGATGTGCGTGCCGAAGATGTAGAGAAAGGCGCGCAGCCACATGCCGCGCTCCTCCCGGCTCTCGGCGTCCAGCGGCTTCTTCTGCCCCTTGTGCAGCGCCATGTCTGCCTGCTCCATCCACTCCGGTGTGTTCTACGAGGGAATGCGGAACCGTACGAGGACGACCTTGCCGTCGTGGTCGACAGCCGGTTCGGCGCTGACGTCGCCGTCGTAGTCGGCGGCGATCTCGGTCACCATCCGCAGCCCGGCCCCCATCCCGGCCTCGGTGAGGTCCGGCAGAGCGGGCTCGGCGTCCGCGACGCTGACGACCAGATACCCGCCCTTGCTCGTCAGCCCGACATCCAGTCCAGGGGAGTACGCGGCGTGGCGCAGTACGTTGGTGGCCAGCTCGCTGGTCACGAGCAGCACCGCGTCCGCGAACGCCCAGCCCGTTGCGACGCCGGCCTCGGGCAGGTGCAGGGCTACCGCCTCGCGTGTCCGCCGGACCGTTTCCGGCCCAAGCTTCAGAGAGACGAGGTGTCGGCGCTCCGGTGGCGGTACATGCTCGATCGCGGCCACCGGTCTGCCCCGCCGCCAGGGCATCCGGAATCCGCCCCCCATGCCCGTCATGGCGCGGTCTCCGTGGCCTGGAGTTCGTCGAGGAGATCCTGTCGGCCGGTCAGCAGGACGGCCAGGATCCGCCGGGCGGCGGCGAGCAGTTCCGCCACGTCGCCGCCCGCCAACTCGTACACCACCGTCGAGCCGGTACGGGTGGCCGTCACGATGCCCGAGCGGCGCAGTACGGCCAGCTGCTGGGACAGGTTCGAGGGCTCGACCTCGATCTCGGCCAGCAGCTCCCGCACGGGCTTCGGTCCGTCCTGCAGGAGCTCCAGCACACGGATGCGCACCGGGTGTCCCAGCATCCGGAAGAACTCCGCCTTCGCCTCGTACAACGGAACCGGCATCGGGATCACTCCTCGTCCGTGTCCACGGCCAGGTCGGCGTCGACATCGATATCGTGTCGCCGCGCGACCCGCACCGCGTCGTCGAGCTCGTCCTGCGCCACCGCGACCTCGTAGGCGTCCTCGGCTTCCAACGCGGATGCGAGCCGGTCACGCGCCTCGCGCACCCGTTCCCGTACGGCCTCGACGAACCCGCCCAACGAGGACCTCCTCTTTGTAATCTGCCTTACGCAGCAACTAGCGAATTGAAGAACTCTTCAAGAGTAGTGGATGGCGGGCGACCGGGGACCGTACGAGCGACACCGGTCAGGAACAACGGGCCGTTCCGACCTGAGGGGCATGATCAGAGCTATGAACCGGGATCCGCATCATGCGCTGCACGTCCTCGCCCATGACCACCTCCCCGCCGAGGTTGCTGAGCGCTGGACCGGCCTGCTGCGCCCCGGTCTCCACCTCGCCCAGGCATCGCGGACGGCGGTTTCTATCAGTGGTTGCGAATCACCTGGTCAATGGGCCTATGAGGCATTCTCGCATGACCTCGGCGGGGGTCCTGTCGCCAAGGACGAGTCGGGGGTGCCGGTTGAGCTGATGCGCGACTTCGCGGAGGTCTCGTGCGGTGTGGACGGACAGGTTGGTGCCCTTGGGTGCCTCTGTGTTTGTCAAGCTGGTTCGTGCAGGGGCGTAGGCTCGGTTTTGGCGGGTCTGGGAAGTGACTTGTCCGAAGAGCTGGCCGTCGGGGTTGGGTCAGCCGCGCTGGACTTCGTAGACGCCCCCGGCTGTCCTCCCGGGCCCGTCGTCCGGGTGCGACTCCGCTCGTCGGCGATCATGGTGCGCCAGACGTGATCGGCCAGGCGGCGTTTGAGACAGCGTTGTGCTTCGCGGGAGGTTTTTCCCTCTGCGAGCTTGGCCTGGTAGTAGGCATGGCCCCGCGTGCCGGGCATGCGGATCTGAGTGATCGCCACGGTGTGAAGTGCCGCGTTGAGCTGGCGGTCGCCGCGTCGGGACAGGCGGTGGCGTGCGCGGTCGGCGCTGGCGATCTCGATGGGAGCGGTGCCGGTGTACTGGGCGAAGGCGCTGGCGGTCGGGAAGCGGGTGGGGTTTCCAGTCCGGCCGAGGAGGCGAGCGGCGGTCACGGCCCCGATGCCCGGGGTGTCCGGTCAGTCGGCTTTGGGACTCTGCGACCAGCACGGACATGGCCTTGGCGTTGTCCTTCAACTTCGCGTCCCAGGTCCGGATCTCGGCGATCAGGTCAGCGCCTCGATGTCCTCGTGCAGGGTCAGCTCACGGCCCTGATCCCAGGTCAGCGTCCGCCGCAGCTGGGGCGGGATGTGCGCGGTCTGCGTGATGAGCGCGTTGCGGACCTGCGGGGCCTTCCAGCCGTGCGGCAGGTGGATCAGGTGCACGTAGCGGGTCGTGCGTTCGACGAGGGTGCCGATCGCGGAGCCCTGGCCGCGGCCGATGATCAGTCGGGTAGCGGGGACGCATTGCTGCGTCCCCGCCCCCTCAGAACCGTGCAAGCAGCTATTCACCGCACACGGCTCAAGCAAGCTTCAGAGGCTCGCTGACAGGCAAAAGTACTGGACTCGTTGTCGCAGCGGCTCCATTCCGCCGCTGACAATGGGTGTGGAGGAGACGGAGTCGTTGACCATCCGGCGTGCTCCCGTCCGGGAAGGCAATGAGGTCTTCTCAGCAACGTGATGGACGCGGTGCGTGACAGGTCGTCGGCAGGCGCCGCCAAGGCTGACCCGTCGTCAGAAATACGTGCGGCCCCTGGTAGGAACAGGTCGACGAAGATCCAGTTCCGCGCACCAAGGGGCCGCACGCGTTGACCAGTATCAGCTACACCGCCGTGCTCGATGTCCGCAGGGCCACCGCCGAGCACCTCGCGAAGCTGCTGCACGAGCACCGCGAACGGCTCGGCACCCGCAGGGGTACCCGCGCGCTCGGCCCGTTCAGGCAGGCCGTGCTGATACTGCGCTGGTTCGTCGACGGGTCCCGGCTGGTCCAACTCGCCCGCGACAACGGCATCTCCGCGCCGACCGCCTACCGCTGCCTGCACGAGGGGCTGACCGTGCTCGCCGACCACGCCCCGGACCTGTCCACCGCACTGGAGCGGGCGGCAGCCGCCGGATACACCCACCTCAACCTGGACGGCACCGTCATCCGCACCGACCGTGTCGCCGCCCCTGGCCCCAACAAAGCCGACCTCTGGTGGTCCGGGAAACACAAGCACCACGGCGGGAACGTACAGGTCATCTCCGCCCCCGACGGTTGGCCTCTGTGGGTCTCGCCGGTCCGCCCCGGCCGCGAGCACGACACCACCTGCGCGCGTGCCCACGGCCTCATCGATGCCCTGAACCGGCTCGCGACCACGCTGGGCGTCCCCACCCTGACCGACCTCGGCTACGAGAACGCCGGCGACGGCTTCCGCCATCCCGTCAAGAAGCCCCAGGGCTGCGAACTCGGCCTCGAACAGCAGACATTCAACAAGGTGATCCGTGGCATCCACGGCGTCGCCGAGCGGGCGAACGCGCTGCTCAAAGTCACCTTCAAGGCCCTGCGCCGGGTCAGCCTGGACCCTGCCGCGATCACTCGGAGCGCCCGAGCCGCCCTCGTCCTGCTCCAACTCGAACACGGCCGAACCACCTGAACGAAGATCACGAGCCGTCACGAGACGTTACCGAGAAGGGTTCAATGAGCGTTTTCCAACCTCAATTTGAGCAGCTCAGGTGCAGTGTGCCTGGACGAGGCACGTGATGCGGGTGGTGGAGCAGCGCAGATTGCGCAGGAGCCGCCAGGCCTCGAGGGTGGCCATGGCCTGTTCGACGAGTGCGCGGATCTTCGCGTGCGTGCGGTTGACGGCCTGCTGGCCTGCGGACAGCGTCTCCCAGCGTCCCGAGAGGGGAACGCGGACGGTGTCACCGGCGCCCCGGTAGCCCTTATCAGCCCAGCACTCCACGCCGCGAGGGCCGGGGGGTGCTTCTATCTGTTCGGTCAAGGCTGTGGGCTTGGTCAGGCTGTTTGTTCGTGCCCGGGTTGGTAGAGGGTGTGGTGCTTGAGCATGGCGTGCAGGACGTCGACGCGGCGGCGGGTGAGGCAGATGAGGGCGGCGTCGTGACGCTTCTTTTCTGCGCGCTTCCTGTCGTAGTAGGCCCGCGATTCGGGGCTGCTCAGCGAGGCGAACGAGGCCAGGAACAGGGCCCGTTTGAGCTGCTTGTTGCCGCCGCGGGGCGGGCCTTCGCCCCGGATGGAAGTTCCCGAACGGCGTGTGGTGGGGTCAGTCCCGCGTAGGAGGCCAGGTGGGCGGCGGTGGGGAACGCGCCGGCGTCGCCCACTTCGGCCAGGATGCGGGCGCCGGTCCTGACCGCGACCCCGGGCATGGAGGTCAGGACCTTCGCGAGAGGGTGGGCCTCCAGCAGTGCGGCGACCCGCGTCTCCAGGATGTCCCGGCGCTTGAGGAGGACGGCGAGGGCCTCGGCCAGGCCGGAGACGATCTCTCCGGCCGAGGCGGTGCCGGGAACCGTGACGGTCTGCTCGGCCAGGGCGGTGGTGATCTGTCCGGCCAGGGTGTGGGCACTGCGCATCCGCGGCGCTGCGGCCAGCATGACCTGCGCGATCTGCTCGGTGCCGGCCATGGCCAGCCGGTCCGGGGAGCCGAAGGTCTGCAGCAGGGCCAGGACGGCCGGGTGCCGCAGGCGGGGCCCGAGGACGCGTTCGAGGGCGGGGTGGATGGAGGTGAGCAGTCCGCGCAGCCGGTTGGAGGTGCGGGTGGCGTCCTGGGCGAGGTCGTCGTCGTGGCCCAGAACCATGGTCAGTTCGGCTCGCACGCTTTCGGCGGGGTCGATGGAGTGCAGCAGGTGGGGCATGGTGCGTGCGGCATCGGCGATGACGTAGGCATCGCGGGCGTCGGTCTTGCCGGTGCCGGGGTGCAGATCGGCGAGCCGGCGCATGGACAGGCCCGGAAGATAGGCGACTTCGCACTCGCAGGCGCGGGCGACGGTCACCGCCAGGGTGCCGATGGAGGCCGGCTGGTCGACCACGACCAGCACCTTCCCCCTGCGCTTGAGACTGAGGGGCCACGAAGTTTCCGGACAGGCACCCAATAGGGTTGTCCTGGACAAGGAAACGAGGAAGAAGTGGCGCCGCCCAGTAAGTACTCGCCGGAGTTCCGTGAGGAAGCCGTCCAGATCGCGTTGAGATCAAGCAAGACGATCTCCGAAGTCGCCCGGGAGCTTGAGCTGAACTCGGTGGCTTCGTAAGTGAGAGCCGACACCGGTTGTCGATGAGTTTGAGCAACACTTGTCGATCACAGGGCCGCTAAATGTTGACGAGAATTGACACCATTGCGGTGGGGCGGGGAGTGTTCGGTGATCAAGGCCAGCGGTGCCTTGTTGCGCTTGCCGGGCCTCCCCTTCGGCTGACGCTCAGTCCTCGCCGTGGCGCCGTCCGCGGTGACGTGCCACCGCGTCGTTGTTGGCGCAGCGCACCGAACAGTAGGCGCGTCGGCCGTTGCGGGAGGTGTCGACGAACGCCAGACCGCAGCCGCTGCGCGCGCAGCGGCCCAGCCGGTCGGCCCCGGCGAAGCACACCATGTAGGCGAGTCCGGCCGCAGTGATGGCGCAGATGTGGGCGGCGGCGCCGGCATCGGCGGCACTGTAGTGCAGGTGGGGTCGGCCGTCGTGCAGGGAGATGTGGGGCCTGCTGGAAGCGTCGGCGAGCAGGGTGTTGATCGCCTGGCACCGCACTTCGAGGTTCTGCGAACCGAAGCAAGTGGCCAGGAGTCGGCTCCATCTCCAGATCTCCTCGGCCTCGGCGGTGGTGAGCATACGGTGCACCACGCCGTGCGCGGCGAGCAGAGGTTCCAGGTGCTCTGGTCGTGGCGGCGTCGTGAGGTTGGCCAGGTCAGCGGCTAGCCGAGCGGCCTCCCCGCCGTAATGGTTGAAATGCACAAGACTATTACACCACCGTGTGAGCGACGAGTGGCAAAGCCCTGGCAGCGGAGAAGGTGGAGGAGCCCGACGGTGAAGACTCCCAGCCCGACCTTGCAGGGCGCCGCAGCGGCGCCGGCGTTGATGCTGGCCCAGATCATCAGCCTGCAGGCGGGTTCGGCCGTGGCAAAGGAGGCGTACGCAACCATCGGCCCCACGGCACTGGCCGGTATGCGGCTGGCCTTCTCGGCCGCGGTCCTGTGGGTCCTGGTCCGACCGCGGCTTCGAGGGATCACGGCCCGGCAGTGGCGGGCGGCGATCTCACTCGGTCTGGTCTTCGCAGCGATGAACCTGGCGTACTTCCAGGCCATCAGCCGCCTGCCGATCGGAGTGGCCGCCACCTTGGAACTGCTCGGGCCGCTCGCCTTGTCGATCGTCCTGTCCCGCCGACTGGAACACCTCGCGGTGGCGGTGGTGGCGCTCGTCGGCGTACTCCTGCTGACCACCCCGGGGGCCTCACTCCCCACCGCGGGAATCCTGCTGGGCGGTGCCGCCGCGCTGTGCCGGGCCGGGTATGTGGTTCTGAGCCGGAGAGTGGGGCAACTGTTCTCCGACTGGACGGGCCTGGCCCTGGCACTGGCCTGCGGTGCCTGTGTGCTGGCCCCAGTCGCCACTGTCACGGACGGTAACGTCGTGGCGGCGCACCCGGCCGTCCTGGGCACCGGGCTCCTGGTGGCACTGCTGTCCTCCCTGATCCCGTACTCGCTGGACATGACAGTCCTGCGGCGCATCGACACGCGAGCCTTCGGAGTGCTGCTGGCGCTGAGCCCCGCAGTGGGGGCAGGGGTCGGATACGCCCTGCTGCACGAGCAGCTCACGGCACGTCAACTGTGCGCCATGGCGCTGGTGGTCCTCGCTGGCGCCTGGTCGATGCGTCGCGCCACCCGGAACAGAGCACCCGCCGACAGTTCCGGTACTCGTACCGCCCGGAGCCACCGGCCCGTGTAATGGTTGAAGTGACTTAGGCAGTGACTTCATGCTGGCGGCATGACTCCCACGTCCGCACTCACGCTGACAGTCGACCGCTGCCCCGTCTGTGGTGAGCCGACTCCGGCAGAGGCCCGGTGGTGGACACTGAAGTCCCACCACCGCATCTCCGAAGGAGAGCTCGAGTACTGCGCCAGCAGTTGCGGCTGCCTGGTCGTTCTGGTCAACGGGGAGATCGTCAAGAGCCTCCCCGCCGCCCGTAGGTAGTCCGCACCAGCACGCCGTGAACGGTGCGCCCGGTTCGTCGTTGGAACACCCTCGCGTGTAAACGGCACTGTCGCAGCGGCCTGGTCAGCCGGTGGTGTTCAGTGCTGCGGCTCGGGCCTGGGTGAGGGCGAGGCGGTAGGAGTCGGTACCGGTCTGGATGAGGTTGCCGCCGAAGGTGAGCCGGTCGACGATGGCCGCGCAGAGCCGGGGATCGGTGAAGGTCTTGGTCCAGCCGCTGAAACTCTCGTTCGAGGCGATGGCGACGCTGTTCTTCTCCTCCCGCTCCGTCAGAACCTGGAACAGCAGCTCAGCGCCCCGGCGGTCCAGCTCCATATAGCCCAGCTCATCGATGCACAAAAGATCGACTCGGCCGTAGCGGGAGAAGGACGTGATCGGCTTGGGGCACGGGAGCTCCATCGTGAGGCGCTGGGTCGTCACCGTCGTCGCCCGATCCGCGGGCTAGAGCGAGGATCGGGGCAGAGTCGCTTACCGCGCAGGCAGGGGGTCGGCGGGGTCGTCGACGCCCAGGAGGAGCACGTGATGCCCGACGGCCTCGGTGCTGCAGGCGGTGACCTTCTCGACGTCGAGGCGCAGCCGGATACGCCCGGCGCCTTCGCCGTTGACCGCGAGGTCGCGTTCCAGTTCGTCGTCGAGGCGGTCCGCCGCGGCCTCGGCCGCGGCGTAGTCGGCCAGGCCGTAGGCGAGGAGCCGACGGGTGGCGGTGTCGCGGAGCTGATAGCTGGGCATGGGGGATCCTCCGGCTGGTGGGAGCGTTCAGGTGGTGGGGTCGGTGAGCCGGCGGGCCGCGTTCACCGCGCGCGACCAGACGTCGGGGCTGCCGCCGTGCTCGCGGGCGAGGGAGGCGGCGAGTCCACGGATGTCACCGTGCTCGCGCAGGGCGGCCAGGGCGACGGCCGCCCGCCGGTCGGCTTCCGTGCGGGCCGGTGCGGTCGCCGGGCGGTGCTCGAGGGCGTTGCGCACGACCCACTCCCAGGACCTCTGCGGCCCCCCGTACTGCACGCTGAGTTCCGCAGCCAGGCCCGGGCGGTAGCCGTCGCGCTCGATCGCCTCGGCGGCGAACCGCTCGGCGAGCTGCGTGGCGGTGAGCGGCTCACCGCCGGCGTGGGCGCTCAGCTCGGCCGCGAGGACCTCCTCGAGGGCCGAAGGCCGGCCGACGGGCGCCTCGGGCTGCGGTCCCGGACGGCGGCCGGCCTTGCCGAGCTTCTCCCCGGTGCGCCCCCGGTCGAAGTCCTGCAGGTCGCCGACGCGGAAGGCCTGGATCATGCGGCCGGTGGGACCCTCGACCTCGCCGACGGAGTCCGGGAAGTAGCCGGGGTTCGCCTGCTGGTACTTGCGGATCGTCGAGGCCCCGGCGAAGTTGAGCAGCTCGGCGGCCTTGTTGATGGAGACGACGGCCTCCAGGGTGAGTTCGTACAGCTCGGGGTCGGCCTTGAGGACCTTGCTCGACTTCTGCTCCTGGAACCAGGTGTAGAAGTCGCGGAACTGCTGCTCGTCGTAGAAGTCCTTCCCGTCGACCCGCTCCTTCTCCGGGTGACGGTGCTCCTCGGGCTGCTCGTCGCGCACCTTGTACCAACGGGCCGCAGTCCCGACGCTGGCGCCGGTGAACTCGCGGATCCAGTCGCGGTTCACCACGGCGCGGCCGCCGACGAGGCGACGCTGCGGGTTCAGGGCCTTGGTCATTGCACTCTCCGGTTCTGGCTGCGGCCCTATACTGAGGGCCTGCTCCTCTTTTGTTCCTTCGGCGCTCACGCGCCGGCGGGCGAGTCGAGTTGGTGAAGGTGGTCGGCGGGACGTTCGGCCGGGGTTGCCGCCCTGGGTCGACACCCTCGTAAGAGGGTGCCTTCCGCCGCCCACCGCTTTTTTGCCGCTACGTTCGCGTAATCAATATGACGCTCTTGATGGGTGGCTGTCAATCTCGCCGGCCCACACCCCGCGACGAATGCACACTCCATTCCCGTTCGAAACGCGGCACCTGATTGGCCTGGACGTGATAGGGAGCAGTCACCATCAGCTCCTCGACCGTCGGCAGCTCCGCCTCCCGGCGCCGCATCCACGTCCGCACCCGCCCGTAGCGCTCGTCGACCTCGACGGGGTAGCCGTGCCGCTCCGAGACGGTGCGCAGCCGCCGGCTCAGAGCGGAAGCGCGGCCCACGTGGACCCGCTCCACCGAGCGCATCGGCCGCCCGCGACGGGTGGGGTCCGCCTTCGCGACCGGCAGGATCCTCCGCACGTGATACAGCGCCCACGGGCAGTCGAGCTCCTCCTTGAAAGCGGCGAGGACAGGCCGGTCGGCGGCCTGGCCGGGGTCGAACTGCTCCAGCAGACTGCGTCGGCCGAACAGCCTCGCCTGCGGGTTGAGGCTGACCGAGGTGTACTCCAGGCGCAGCACCCGTCCGGCGATGTCCGGATGGGCGCGCATCCGGTCCAGGTGCGCATCCATGGCCCCCATCGACACTGGGAAACAGCAGAACGTTTCCCTGTCAAGTCTGGCTGTGTTGTAGCGATCTCTCATTTGACTCCTGGTGTTGGTTGTTGAGGTGACTCCGCGTAATAGCGGAGAGGGTGGCTCTATTCATGAATCCCGAAGGCAGATCGGCACTTCGGGTTGCGGTCCGCCGCTGCCGAAGTCGATGCTTACGAGAACGGGAGGCATCTCGTCCCCGGCAGGCGTGGTTGTAGGCACGCTCCATTGGCGAGGGTGGGGCCCGGGCCGGTGGCTTGATCGGTTTGCGATTCTTGATCGCTGCCGAGCGTGCTGATTGGCTGGCCGGCATGACTGAGCTCGGACCCGCCGCCTGGCCCCCTGCACCGATCAGGACCGAGAGGCTCGTCCTCCGTGAGCCCGAGGCCCGGGACCGTGCGGCGTTCATCGAACTGCACGCCTCGCCGGAGGTGCACACCTATCTCGGCGGCCCCCGGCCGCGTGACGAGCTTGAGCGCGAGATGCCCGAGGTGCCCGGGCAGCGGCCCGGGAGTTTCGTCGTTGATCTCGACGGGGCGATGATTGGCCAGATCCTGCTCAGGAGAGCGCCGGAGCACAGTCGCCCGGCTGCTGCGGGGAAGGTCGATCTCGGCTACCTGTTCCTGCCGCGGGCGTGGGGATTCGGATACGCCGCCGAGGCGTGCGTGGCGGCACTCGACTGGTTCGACGGCGTCCTTCCCGGCGAGCCGGTAGTGCTCCACACTCAGACCGCCAACGTCGGCTCGATGCGCCTCGCGGCGAAGCTGGGATTCCTAGAGGTAGAGCGGTTCCAAGCCTGGGACGCCGAGCAATGGCTCGGCATGCGGTCCCCCGTCATGCCCTCTGATCCTCGATCCACCGCGTGAATTCTGATCTTCGATCGGGCGGGGTTCCGGTGTTTTCTTCGTGTGCGGGCAGCGCGTTGTGCCGGGTGGCCGTCCGGTGCGGGGTCTCCGAGGTCTTCCTGGTCGTGGGCGGTTGGTGCGGTCGCGTGGGTCAGTTGGTCATGCGCTGTCCGGTGGCCGTCCACAGGTCGGTGAAGTCGGCTTCCCAGCGCCAGCGTTGCGGCAGGTGCAGGGTGACGCGGCGGGCGCCGGTGGCGATCCGGGCGGGGATGTTGATCAGGTGGCGGCGGATGGTGCCGGTGCGTACCCTGGCGTGGAAGGTGGAGGCGAGGTGGCCGGCGGCGCGGGTGAGGTTGTAGGCGGTGGCGGCCAGGGTCAGCCAGGCGGCGTTCGCGGTGAACTTCCCCGAGGGCAGGTGGCCGAGCGCGGAGTCCTCCAGGTCGGCGAAGACCTGTTCCACCACGGCGTGTTCGCGGTGCATCGGCTCGGCCTGGACGAGGGTGAAGCGGCTGTCGGTGAAGATGACGTGGTGGCGCCAGACGCCGAACAGTTCGGCCTGGCCTTCAGGGACGCTCTTGGGGTTGAGGCGTTTCACGCGCCGCACGATGAGCCGGGCCGTGGTGTGGAACTGGTTCTTCTTGCTGGTGAACGCGGTGAAGGGGATCTCAGCGATCTCCGCGTTGGAGACCCAGCGTTGCTCCTCGTCGTCCCAGATGGCGTCGGTGTACTTGATCGGCGTCCAGGCGTCCTCGGCGATGTTCACGATGGCCTCGCGGACCGTCTTCTTGACCGCGATCGCCAGGGAGAAACGGGCGCCGGCCGTGCGGCAGGCGTCGACGACCTTGTGGGAGAAGTACGCGGAGTCGGCGCGGACGATGATCTGCGCGGTGATGCCCATCGCCCGCACCGTGGCCAGGGCCTCGCGCAGCAGACTCGCCGCTCCCTTGCCGGAGCCTGCCGAGCCCTTGCGCAGTCTGGTGGCGACGATGACCGGCGCGCAGGTGGAGGTCTTGACCGTGACGATCTGGAAGTGCAGGCCGCGGACCTTGGTGTAGCCGAAGGAGGCTCCCTGCTTGGCCGGCCCGTAGACCTGCTTGACCTTGGAGTCGATGTCGACGGACACCACCTCGTCCGTTTTGGATGCCAGGCCGGTGTGCGCGGCCAGGTTGCAGGTGAACGCCCGTGTCGCGGACTGGAGTTGGCGCACGTGTCCCCAGGTGAAGGCGCGTGGGAAGCAGCCCAGTGTGGACGGAGCCCGCACCCCGCCGAACAGGCGGGGCAGGCCACCGTGGCGCAGGACGTCCAAGTCGTCGATGCTGTCCGCGCCGGCGACCATCCCGGCCACAATGGACATGGCCTTCGCGTCTGCGGCCGTGCCCGCGCCGTTCGTCGCGCCGGTCAGCTTGACCTTCTCGGCGACCAGCCGAGGCAGGTCGCACCGCTCGGCCAGCCGGACGGCCGGGATCAGCCCGGCATGCGCGATCAGATTCGGTTCGTCGAACGCGGCGAACACCGTCGCCGGGCTGTGGGAGGATTTCACTTACGAGGTGCCTTGCTGGTTGGGCTTGTTGGAAGCGTGAGAACTCCCATCATCCCAGGTCAGCAGGCACCTCTTCTCGTCTCCCTCTCCAAAGAGCACCCGTCACGCGGTGGATCGAGGCTGATTGAATGCCTGTTTCCATTCCTTGGCCGTGAGGTGGGTAGGGCTGGATGATCTGGGCTGTGGGCGCTGACGTGAGGCTTCGGCGGTACTGCCGGGAGTGTGAAGATCCGCTGCCTCGTGCGGTTGCGGCGGAGGTGGTGTTCTGCTCGGGTCGGTGCAGGCCCCCGAAGACGGCCTCAACCGCCACTGGCGCCCCGCCCTTCGTTCTGCCATAGGCTCCTGCTCATGGATGGCTCCCGATCAGGCACGGTCCGTCTCGATGCGGCCGGCCCCGAGTTGACCCCGCGAACCTTGTCGACCCAGCTGGGTCGGATCAGGAAGGGAGAGCTCAACACCGTGCTGGCGACGGTTACCGCGCTGGAGCCGCCGCAGCCAGCGATCAACGCCGTCAACGAGTGGTGGAAGATTGATCGCGCCCTAGACCGGGGGGCCCGCGTCGCCACCAGCGTCGAGCAGATCCGGCAGACCGTGGTGGCGGGTGACCTCGCGGTGGTGCTGCACTTTCAGGGATCGGCCCCGCTCGGCGGCGAGGTTGAGATGGTCGACACCTACGCCCGCCTCGGCGTGCGCGTCATCCAGCTGACCTACAACTACGCCGAGCTAGTGCCGCGGCAGGCAACGTTTGCCCGTCAAGGAGCGGCGTCTGGTGCGTGCTCTCGGTGTGCCGGCCGGAAGTCCTCGTACTGGACGTACT